>JALOQY010000048.1 GCA_025459285.1 Planctomycetota bacterium
AGGTGGAACTCGACGGCGGCGAGGAGGTGCCGCTTCCCACGGGGCTCGTCACCGACGTGGTCGACGTCCTGTCGGTCGTCGGTGTGCCGGCGATCCCGGAACTTCCTCGCGCCCGGCCCGGTCTCTGACGGACAGTGGTAAGGTTCCGCTCCGGAGGTTCCCATGCGCGTCTGCCCGATCGCCGCCGCTCTCGTCGCTCTCGTCCTGTCCGGTGCCTGCACGTCGGCCCCCTCGTCCTCCTCCGGCGGCGCCGCCCCCGGGAGCGGAGCGGCGAACTTCACGGCGGAAGAGCGCGCGACGATGGACACCGCGTGGCGGGCGTTCAAGAACAACTCCCCCGACTGGCCGAGCCACCGCGGCCGCTGGCTCGCCCTTGGCCCGAAGGCCGCGGATTCGCTGGTGGAGAACCTCTTCCGGGTGATGGTCATCTCTTCCGCGCGGAACGCGCCGGAGTGGTACGACAAGGCCCGCAAGGATCTCATGCTGCTCGGCGCGCTGTCGGTGCCCGTGCTGTCCGGAGTCCTGTCGCGGGGCAAGGTGGAACTCGACGGCGGCGAGGAGGTGCCGCTTCCCACGGGGCTCGTCACCGACGTGGTCGACGTCCTGTCGGTCGTCGGTGTGCCGGCGATCCCGGCGGTGCTCTCCGACCTGACGGCGGACGGGAAGCAGGACGTCCGCCGCGCGGCGGCCATGGGCCTCGGGAAGATCGGGGATCCGAGGGGCCTCGCGCCGCTGACGAAGATGCTGAGCGGTTCCGGGGACTGGGCGGACCGGCTCTCGGCGGCGCGGGCGCTCGGTCTCCTCGGCGGGGCGGAAGCCGAGGGCGCGCTGGTCCGGGCGCTCGACGACCCGGACCAGGCGGTGGTGCAGGAGGCGGCCCGGTCGCTCGCGCGCCTGAAGTCCTCCCGGGCGGTCCCGGCGCTGGAGGCCCGGCGGGCGAAGGCGCAGGCGGTGAACGACTACGCCGTGGCGTCGGTCCTCGGCAGCGCGATCAAGGCGATCCGGGGCGGGCGGTGAGCGAATACCGCATCGCGAAGAAGGGCCGGGCCTGCGCGGTCTGCGCGCGGGAGTTCCGGGTGGGGGAGGACTTCGTCTCGGCGATCTTCCCGCTGCCGGAAGGCTCCGAGGAGGGCTCCTTCGAGCGGAAGGACGCCTGCCCGGGCTGTCTCGCCGGCATCGGCCGGGAGCCCTTCTCCCGCTGGGTGACGCGCCTCCCGGCGGAGAAGGACCGGAGCCCGGTGCTCGACCTTTCGCTGGCCCAGGACTTCCTCGTCCGTCTCGTCCACGAGGGGAGCCCCGAGCGACGCAGCCTCATGCATATCCTCGCCCTGCTCCTGCTTCGCAAGCGCAAAGTGAAGCTCATCGCCCAGCGCCATGAGGGGGAGCTGCCGGTGCTCGACCTGATCGTCCGCACCGCGGAGGGGGAGGTCCCGATCTCCGTGCCCGCCGTGATGCCCGCCGACGAGGAGCGCGCCGGCCTGGAGAGCGAGCTGGGCCGCCTCTTCGGCCTCTCCGCCGGTCCGGTGGAGAGGGGGTAACCGGATGACCGCGGCGCGAGCGGCCACCGTGCTCTTGGCGGGCGCGCTCCTCGTCGCGGGGTGCGGTGGTTCCGGCCCCGAGCCGGGTTTCGTCACTCGTGACTGTTGCTGGCGGCTCCGTCTAGTGATGGGCCTGCTGGACGACATGCGGGACAATCGCCGCCTGCGGCCGCTCGCGGGTCGCGAGTTCATCCTGCAGACGGCGGCCGCGATCCCCGCGGAGAACGAGGAAGTCGATCTCATGGTCTTCTGCTGCCGCGGCGACCCGCTTGCCCCGGAGCGGAACGACCGCTCGCGCCTCTACTGCTCCTTTTTGGGGCCGGACGCGGAGACCGCGGAGCGGTTCGTCCGGTGCGAGCTATCCGAACCGGTCATCCTCATCGGCGACGGCTTCGGGGAGGACGGCGCCACGACGGCGCACTCGCACCGCAACACGGTCCTCGTGCTCTGGAGCGACCGGCGCATGGAGGAGATCCGCGTGGACCGCATTGCCGGCTACGGCACGCCGGGCTTCCGGATCGGCCCCGGCTGCCCCGACGCGCGCTTCTCCCATCTCTGCCGCTGAGAGCCCGGACCCGGAAAGCGGACACTGGGAATCCCTATTCGGCGGGAGTGCGCGAGGGGGAACGGGGGCCGGGGCGGAGGGGCGTCGGGGACCGGGTGGGGACTCGTGGGGCCGGGGGGGAAGGCGTGGAGTCCCGGGAGGGGCCCGCCGGCCGGCCGCCGGACGCCGATTTCAGGCTCGGGAGCGAATCATGTCATTTCGCGCTTGACGTGCCGGGGGGCCTGGTAGTACCTTTGTGGCGCAAGGTGGGGCAAGTTGGTGTGACGTGGGGCCTCCCCGCCTGGTTCGGGTGTCCATGCCCTTTCTCGGAACTCATCAGCGGAAGATCGACGACAAGTGGCGGCTCCCGCTGCCGCACGACCTCCTGTACCGGGAATCCTCCGCGGAAGGGACGCCCTATCTGATCTCGGCGGAACCCGACCATCTGATCCTCTTCTCGGAGACCTCCTTCAGCCAGGTCACCGATCTGCTCTACGGCAAGAATATATTGGAGCATAAGGAGTTACGGAAGGACTTCCTCGGGCGCACCTACCCGAAGACGCTCGACAAGGCCGGCCGGATCGCCATTCCGGAAGCTCTGCGCGGGGTGGAGGGGTTCTCGCCCTCCATCGAGGTGAAAATCGTGGGGACGGGGCCTTACGCGGAAATCTGGCCGGTGACCCGGACGGAGCCCGAGGCCGGGACGAAGGGGGGCGTGGCCCTCATCGACTCCCTGGCCGCCGCGATCAGGGGATAGAACCATGGGGAACGAGGCACCGATCCACCGCCCGGTCATGGCGAGGGAGGTGGCCCGGTTCCTCGCCGCGGCGGGGACGAAGCTCCTCCTCGACGCCACGGTGGGGGCGGGGGGCCACTCGCTCGCGTTCCTCGGGAGCGACCCCTCGACGAGGATCGTGGGGATCGACCGCGACCCCGCGATGGTGGCGCGGGCCCGCGAGAGGCTTCTGGCCTTCGGGGACCGGGCGACCCTCGAGGTCTCCCCCTACAGCGGCCTCGAGGCGGTCCTCGACGCTCGCGGCCTCGCCTGCGTGGACGCGGCGCTCTTCGACCTCGGGGCCTCCTCCGTCCACTTCGACGAACCGGGACGCGGCTTCTCCTTCCTCGCCCCCGGGCCGCTCGACATGCGGTACGACCCGCGTGGCGGACCCACCGCGGCGGACCTCGTCAACGACACGCCGGTCGAGGACCTCGCGGTGCTCCTCCTCGAGCACGGGGACGAGCGCGATGCCGGGCGGATCGCCCGGGCCATCGCGGCGGAGCGGCCGATCCGCGACACCCTCCGGCTGGCGGACGTGATCCTGCGGGCGGTTCCCCGGCGCGGCCGCATCCATCCCGCGACGCGAACCTTCCAGGCGCTCCGCATCGCCGTGAACGGCGAGTTCGCGGAGATCGAGCACGGCCTGCCCGCGGCCCTGCGCCGTCTCCGGTCGGGGGGACTCCTGCTCGCGATCTCGTTCCACTCCGGGGAGGACCGGCTCGTGAAGCGGATCCTCCGTCGCGAGCCGCTCGCCGAGCCTCTTCCGGAGTGCCCTCTCGGGCCGGAGGCCGACGAGGTCCGGGAGAACCCGCGGGCCCGGAGTGCCCGGCTGCGTGTCGCCCGTCGCCGGGAGGAGGTCCGATGAGGACTCTTTCGGTCGTCTGCGGCGCCGTCGCCTTCTTCTCCGCCTTCACCGCCGTGACGGAGCGTGCGGCGCTGGTGGCGAAGGGCTACGAGCTGACCTCGCTGGAGTACCGTCGCGACCGTCTCTCACTCTCGGTGGCCGACCGCCGGGAGCGGGTGGCCCGGCTCTCCTCGCCGGCCGCCCTCGCCGGACTCGGGGACGCCCTCGGTCTCTCCACCCGCTACGCGCGCGACTTCACGATCGTCCGGGTCGGCATCCCCGTCCTCGCGCCGCCGACCGTGGTCCGGGCCGCCCGCCGGGAGGCCGGTCGATGAGCGCACCCCCCCCCTATCGTGGGATGGCCATCCGGGCCGGGGGCCTCACCGGCATGGTAATGGTCCTGTTCCTCGCCCTGCTCGCGCGGTTCTACGACCTCATGGTCACGCGGCACGCCGAGTTCCGTGCCGCCGCCCGGGGGCAGACCAGCACGAGCCGGCAGACGATGGCCTTCCGGGGCGCCCTCCGGGACCGCCATGGCCGCAACCTCGCCCTCACGCGGGCCTGGCCCTCGGTGGCCGTGGATCCGTCGGCGATCGTCCCCGAAGACCGGGAGGCCGTGGCCGAGAGGCTCTCCGCCACCCTCGGAATCCCGAGGCGGACGGTCCTCGAGCAACTGGCGAAGGACTCGCGGTTCCGCTGGCTCTCCCGCCAGATCACGGATCCGCGGGTTCTCGCGCGGCTCCCCGCGCTCGCCTGCGGGGGAGTGGAAGTGCGGGAGGAACTCGCGCGGAGCCACCCCGCGGGTCGCGTCGGGGCGCAGCTCGTCGGGTTCACCGACGTGGATGGACAGGGGCTTTCCGGTCTCGAACTCGTGCTCGACACCGTCCTCGCGCCGCGGTTCGGCCGCCAGGCGCTCCTCCGGGACGGGAAGGCCGGACTCATGCGGCCGCCGGTGGACGAAGCCTCCCCGGAGCCGGGGCGGGACGGGGCCGACGTGGTCCTCGCCATGGACCTCACGATCCAGACCTTCGTGGAAGAGGCGCTCGACCGCGTCGTCGCGGCCTGGCGACCGGTCTCCGCCGTCGCGGTCGTCCTCGATCCCCGCAACGGCGACATCCTCGCCCTCGCCTCGCGCCCGACCTTCGATCCCGGCGCGCGGCGGAACGTGCCGGCGGAGGCCACGCGGATCCGCGCGGTCACGGACTCCTTCGAGGTCGGCTCCACGATGAAGCCCCTGATCGCCGCGGCCGCCCTGGACGCCGGGCTCGTGGGGGTCGCCGAGACGATCGACTGCACCGAGGACGGCAGCTACAAGGTGGGGAAGCGGACGCTCCATGACCACCACCCCCTCGGCCGGCTCTCGTTCCCCGAGGTGATCGTCAAGTCCAGCAACATCGGCATGGCCCAGATCGGCCAGCGGCTGGGAATCGACCGCACCTACCGGCTCTTCCGGGCGCTCGGGTTCGGGCGGACCACCGGCTCGGGGCTCCCCGGCGAGGTGCCGGGAAAGGTCACGGAGCGAGCCAGGTGGACGGAAGCCTACACGCTGGCCTCGGTCTCGATGGGACACGAGATCGCGGTGACGCCGCTCCAGTTCGCCTCGGCGTTCAGCGCGCTCGTCGCCGACGGCATCATCCATCGACCGCGGGCCATCCTCCGGATCGGCGATCGGGAGATCCCCCCGGCGCCGCTGCGGCAGGTCTACGGGAAGGACGTGACGAGAAACGTCATGGCCCCGATCCTCGCCCGCGTGGTCACCGAAGGCACGGGGACGAAGGCGATGGTCCCCGGCCACGTCGTGGGCGGCAAGACCGGCACCGCGCAGGTCCTCTCGCGCGGGGGAGTGGCGGGCTACGTCGCCTCGTTCATCGGCGTGGCGCCCATGGACGAGCCGCGTTTCACGGTGTTCGTGCTGCTGGATCGTCCCCGCCGGGACCAGGGGACGCCCTACGGGGGAACCTGCGCGGCCCCCTGCGTCGGGGAGATCCTCGCGCGGTGCCTCGGTTATGCGGAGATCGCGCCTTCGCGATCCACGGGCGATGGTCGCCCGGAGGCGAGGGCGCGCCATGCAAAGGGTCGATGAAGCGGAGGACCGGCACGTGCGGATCGAGGCGGAGAGCGTGCTCAGCATCTACGAGCCCCGGCCGATGCGGAGGGAGGTCGTCAGGATGAGGCTCAGCCAACTGCTCCACGAGGCGTTTCCCGGCGTTGTTCCGGCGCTTCCGGACGACCCGGTCGTCTCCGGAGTCTCCGTGGATTCGCGCCTCTGCCGGCAGGGGAACGTGTTCGTGGCGGTACCGGGCACCGCCGTGGACGGAGCGCGGTTCGCCCTGGAAGCCGCGGAGCGCGGCGCGGTGGCGGTCGTGGCCGAACGGCGCCTCGACCTGCCGGATGGCGTGGTGGAACTGATCGTGCCCGACGCCCGCGCGGCGGTGGCCGACCTCGCGGCGGCGTTCTACGGCCACCCGGCCCGCGACATGACCGTGGTCGGCGTGACCGGGACGAACGGCAAGACCTCCACCACCCTGCTCCTCCGCTCGATCCTCGAGGCCGCCGGGACGAAGGTCGCCCTCTTCGGGACGATCCTCTACGAGATCGGGGCCCGCCGGATCCCCTCTCCGACCACGACGCCGGACCCGGTGAGCCTCCAGGCGTTCCTCGCCGAGGCCCGCGACGTGGGCCTCTCGGCGGCGGTGATGGAGGTCTCGAGCCATGCCCTGGTCCAGCAGCGCACCCGGGCCATCCCGATGGCGGCGGCGGTCTTCACGAACCTCGCCTCGGAGCACCTCGACTACCACCGCGACTTCGAGGCGTACCGGGCCGCGAAGAGCCTCCTCTTCGAGGGGCTCGCCCCGGGGGCGGTGGCGGCGCTCAACTCGGAGGACCCGAGCAGCGCCCACATCGCCTCCCGCACCGCGGGGAGGGTGATCCGCTACGGGAGGAACGAGAGCGCGTCGGTCCGCGCGGAACAGGTCCGCTGCGGCCCCGGCGGGATCTCGTTTCTCCTCCGACTGCCCGACGGGGGCGAGGCGCGTATCACCTCGCCCCTGCTCGGGTACGTCAACGTCATGAACTGTCTCGCCGCGGCCGCCGCGGCCTACGGGCTCGGCACTCCGCTCGAGGCGATCGCGAGGGGGCTTGACGAGGCGAAGGTGGTCCCGGGACGGCTGGAGCGGGTGGAGGCCGGTCAACCCTTCACGGTGCTCGTCGACTACGCCCACACCGATCACGCTTTGGAGAACGTGCTCCGGAGCATCCGGGCGTTCTCCGGGGAGCGCCGGATCATCACCGTCATGGGCTGCGGCGGGGACCGGGACCGGCTGAAGCGGCCCCGGATGGGGCGGGCCGCGGCCGATCTGTCCGAGGCCGTCATCGTCACCTCCGACAACCCCCGCAGCGAGGATCCGATGGCCATCATCGGCGACATCCTCGCGGGTCTCGAGGGACGGACGAACTTCGAAGTCATCCCCGATCGGCGGCGGGCGATCCGCGCGGCGGTCCGCATGGCGGCCCCCGAGGACATCGTCCTCATCGCCGGGAAGGGCCACGAAACGTACCAGATCGTCGGGGGGGTGGTGCACCCGTTCGACGACCGGAGAGTCGTTGTCGAGGAGATTGAGAGTGGGCGGAGGGCGAAGTGACAGGGTCCTTGACCTCACCCTCGTTGCCTCTTGCGGTTTACCCGCGATACAGCGTAGAATTCCGATAAGGGCCCAACATGTAGCGCGCCCCGAAGGGGGCGGAAGGCGGGAACATGGACCCCAGGCCGGTAGCATGGGTCCTCGAATCCGTCGGGGAGGCGAACCTCGGCGGTGAGGGCAAAGGAGTCGTCAGGGGAGTCAGTACGGACTCGCGCTCCACGCGCGAGGGAGATCTATTCGTCGCGCTGAAGGGGGAGCGGACCGACGGCCATCTCCACGTCGCCGGCGCGTTCGCCCGCGGCGCCCGCGCGGCGCTCATCTCGTCGGACCTGACCGACCTCGGCGGGTTCCTCGACCGGGCCGTGATCCGCGTTCCGGACACGCGGGTGGCGCTCGGGCGCCTCGCCGCGCGGTACCGGAAGGAACTCGACGTCCGCATCATCGCGGTGACCGGGAGCAACGGCAAGACCACGACGAAGGACCTGACGGCCCGGGTGCTCGAGGCCGCAGGAACCGTCGTCAAGGCCGCCCATTCGTACAACAACGACATCGGGTTGCCGCTGACGCTCCTCGCCATGGACCGGACCACCCGCTTCGGCGTGGTGGAACTCGGCACGAACCATCCCGGGGAGATCGCGCGGCTCTGCCGCATCGCCGCCCCGGACGTGGGCATCGTGACGACGGTCTCCGAGGCCCACCTCGAGGGGCTCGGAGGCCTCACGGAGATCGCCGAGGAGAAGGGCGCCCTCGTGGAGGCGCTGCCGGCCCACGGCCTCGCTTTCCTCAACTGGGACAACTGGCTCTGCCGCGAGATGGAGCGCCGGGCCTCCTGCCCGGTGGTCCGCTGCGGTTTCGACACCTCCATCGACCTGTGGGGTCTCATGCGCAAGCGGCGTCCGGGCGGCATCGCCTTCCACCTGTTCGGGAAGGTCGAGATCATCGTGCCGTTCCCCGGCTTCCACAACGCTTCGAACGCGCTGTTCGCGATCGGGGTCGGACTCCACACCGGGATCCCCATCCTCACGATCCAGGAGCGCCTTGCGGAGGCGGTGCTGCCGGACATGCGGATGGCCGTCTCGACGGTGGGAGGCGTGACGCTGATCAACGACGCCTACAACGCGAACCCCGGCTCGGTGGAGGCGGCGATCCACGAGCTCGCGGCCACGCGGGCCACCGGGCGGCGGATCCTCGTCCTCGGCGAGATGGGCGAGTTGGGCGAGCGGAGCGCCGCGCTGCACCGGGAAGCCGGCCGGCAGGCGGGCCACGCGGGGATCACCGCGGTATGGGCCATCGGGCCGCACGCACCGGACGTGGAGTCGGGTCTCACCTCGGTGGAGCGGTGGAACGGGTCGTTCTGGTCTTCCGCCGACACCGCCGAGGCACTCTCCGGACGGCCCTTCGAGCCGGAGCCCGGTGACGCCGTGCTCGTGAAGGGTTCCCGGAGGATGAAGCTGGAAACGGTGTTCGACCGGATCCGCGAGGAAGCGCGGCGGATCGGCGGACGAGTGACGGAAGCCGTGGGGGGTTGAGACGGACCGCGCCGGCCGGCGCGGAGGCGGTGAGGCGTGCTGTACGAGATCCTGTATCCCCTGTCGAAGCACTACACCGCCTTCAACCTCTTCCGTTACATCTCCTTCCGGGCAATCTTCGCCGCCCTGACCGCCTTCCTCGTCTGCGTGATCGTCGGGCCGGCGATCATCCGGATGCTCCTCCGCCTCAAGGTCGGGGAGAAGGTCTGGTCGGCGGACCCGACGATCCTCGCGATGAACCGGAAGCGCGAGAACACGCCCACGATGGGCGGCTTCATCATGCTGCTCGCCATCGTGATCGCGGTCTTCCTCTTCGGGCGGCTCGACAACCTCTACGTGATCCTCGGCCTGTGGACGGTGGCGGCCTACGCCCTGATCGGCGCGGCCGACGACTGGCGAAAGCAGAAGACCCGCCGCGGGCTCCGGACGCTGACGAAGCTGTGGCTCCAGGTGATCGTCACGGCCCTGGCGGTCACCGTGATGTGGCTCGAGCTGAAGGACCGTCCGGGCCTCACGAGCTTCCAGATGCCGTTCCTCAAGGACTGGGTGATCGAACTCGGGCCGGCCTACGTGGTCCTCGGATTCGTCGTCATCGTCGGCGCGAGCAACGGGGTGAACTTCACCGACGGCATGGACGGCCTCGCCATCGGGGGCGTCACGATGACGGCGCTCACGCTCATGGTGATCGCCTATCTCGTGGGCCGCGTGGACACCAGCCGGTTCCTCCACCTCATCTACGTGCCGGGGGCCGGCGAGCTGACCGTTTTCCTCGGAGCCATCGTCGGGGCCGGCCTCGGGTTCCTGTGGTTCAACTGCCCGCCCGCCGAGATCTTCATGGGCGACACCGGCAGCCTCTCGCTCGGCGCCGCCCTGGGCTTCGTCGCCTTCGCTTGCCGGCAGGAGGTGGCCCTCGCCATCGCCGGACTCATGTTCGTCGCCGACGCGCTTTCGGTGCTCATCCAGGTCGGCTCCTTCCGGATCTTCGGGCGGAAGTGGCTGCCCTTCGCCCCTCTGTCGAACCTCTGGAAAGTACGTGGTATGGAGCCCACGAAGATCACCGTCCGTTACTGGATCGTCACGGCCCTCATGGGAGCGCTCGCCCTTGCCCTCCTCAAGGTGCGCTGAGATGGCGATGACCCCGGACGCCCTTCCGCCGCTGGCTTACGGCCGCGCGATCACGTGGATCGCGTTCAGCCTCACGGCGATCGGGGTGCTCATGATCTACTCCGCGAGCACCTTCTGGGGCGCGGCGAAGTTCGACGACCCGGCCGTTTTCCTCAAGCGCCAGCTCGTCGGCGTCGCACTGGGATTCGCCGTGTTCCTCCTCTGCGCACGGCTTCCGGTCTCCTTCTGGTCGCGACGCGCGGGACTCGTGCTCCTTTCGGCCCTCGCCCTCCTCGCGCTCGTGCTCGTCGCGGGCAGCCGCTTCAACGGCGCGCGGCGCTGGATCCGGTTCCTGGGGTTCGGCTTCCAGCCCACGGAGTTCGCCAAGCTCGCGGTAGTCGTCTGGGCCGCCGCGATCGCCGTGCGCAAGGGGCCCGCACTCTCGCGGTTCCGAGAGGGCTTCATCCCCGCGGTGCTGCCGGTGGTGGCGGTCTGCGGGTTGACCCTCCTCGAGCCGGACTTCGGCACCTGCCTCTTCCTCGGCGGGCTCGGCATGCTCGTCCTGATCCTCGGCGGCCTCCGGATGTCGCATCTCATGACCGCGGGCGTGGCGCTCGTCGCGGTCGTGACGGTCTTCATGCTCACGCGTTTCGAGTACATCCGGGACCGGATCAGTTTCTTCGCCGGGGAGCAGGAGAGCTACCAGGTGCGGCAGGCCTTCATCGCCCTCGGGTCCGGTGGCCTAGCGGGTCGCGGGATCGGGGCCGGCGCGGGCAAGCTCTTCTTCCTGCCCGAGGTGGCCGGCGACTTCATCTTCCCTTCGATCGGGGAGGAGATCGGCTTCCTCGGGGTTTGCCTCGTGGTCTCGCTGTTCATGGCCTTCGTGTGGTGCGGCTACCGCATCGCGCGCCTGGCGCTCCCCTTTGACCGGTTCGCCTTCCTCCTCGGCATGGGGCTCACCGCGTGGGTGGGTTTCCAGGCGGTCGTGAACCTCGCGGTGGTCTCCGGCTCCGCGCCCACGAAGGGCATCGCGCTCCCCTTCATCTCCTACGGATCGTCCTCTCTCGTGGTCTGCCTCGCGGCCTCGGGCATCCTCCTTTCGGTGGCCCGGGCGGCGGAGGCGAGGAGGGACGCCGCATGATCCCCGTGCGGACCCTGGCTCTGGCCGGCGGCGGAACCGGCGGCCACCTGTTCCCCGGCATCGCCGTGGCGAAGAGCTATCTTCCGCCGGGCGACCGACCGCTCCTTTTCGGCAGCGGGCGGGCGCTGGAGAGCCGATGGGTGGGGGAGGCGGCGGAGGCGATCGCCCTCGATGCGCCGAACCTGCCCGGGCGATTGGCGGACGTGCCCCGTTATGTCCTGCGACTGGCCCGGGCAATGGCGGGCTCGCTCCGCATTCTCGGAGCGCGTCGCGCCCGCCTCGTCGTCGGCCTCGGCGGTTTCGCCTCGGTGGCCCCGGGCCTCGCCGCCCTCGCCAGCCGCCGGCCCCTCCTGCTCCTCGAGCAGAACGCGGTGCCCGGTAAGGCCAACAGGCTGTTGTCCGCCCTCGGCGGCCGCGTCGCGGCTTCGTTCGCCGACGCCCTCCCGAAGCTGAGCCCCGGCGCCCGCCGCCGCGCCCGGGTGCTCGGGAACCCGGTCCGCCCGGAGGTCCTGGCCGGCCGGCGCGACCCCGCCCGCTACGGCCTCGCGCCGGATCGGCCGACCCTTCTCGTGACGGGAGGCAGCCAGGGTGCCGGGGCTCTGAACCGCGCCCTCCTCACGGCCGGAGAGGAGCTGTCCCGCGCCGGCGTGCAGGTCCTCGCTCTCACGGGCGTCGCGGACGAGGAGCCGGTCCGGGAGCGACTCCGGGCTTCCGGCGTCCGGGCCTTCGTGGCGGCGTTCCGGCCGGACATGGGCGACCTCTACCGGACCGCGGACCTCGTCCTGGCCCGGGCCGGGGGGACCACGCTCGCGGAGCTCGCGGTCCTCGGCCGGCCGTCGATCCTCGTGCCCTACGCGCACCACGGGGACCGTCACCAGGATCGTAACGCGGAGGTCTTCGCGCGGGCCGGCGCCGCGCGGATCGTGCCCGAAGGGGAGTTGACCGGCGCCCGACTCGCGCGGGAGGCGACCGATCTCCTGGGGTCGGCCGATGTCCTCGGGACGATGGCCGCCGCGGCCCTCTCCCTCGGGGTGCCGGACGCCGCGGAGCGGGTCGCGGGATGGGCGAAGGAACTCGTCGCGGGACGGGGAGGGAACGGACGTGCGGGATGAACGGGCGAATCTCCGGGACGGGCTGTTCGCGCTGCCGCGACGGGTCCACCTCATCGGCATCCGGGGGGCGGGGATGCGGGGGATCGCCGTGGCCCTCGCCGCCAAGGGCCACCGCGTGACCGGCTCGGACGCCGCCGAGGCGCCGGACTCCTGCCGCCTCGCCGCGGCAGGCATCCGGGTGGTCCGGGGACACGATGCGGAGAACCTGCCCGCCGACGCCGACCTCGTCGTCCACTCGGCGGCGATCCGTGAGGGGAACCCCGAACTCGTGGAGGCGCGCCGGCGGAGCCTCTCGGTGGTGAAGTACGCCGAGGCGCTGGGCGGGCTGATGGCCTTGTCGCGGGGGATCGCCGTGGCCGGCGCCCACGGCAAGACCACCACCACGGGGCTGCTCGCGTGGACGCTGGCGCAGCTCGGCGCCGACCCGACGTTCGTGGTGGGGGGCGAGGTCCCGGAACTCGGAGGCTCCTCCCGGGTGGGGAAGGGCGAGTTCCTCGTCGCGGAGGCCTGCGAGTACGACCGCTCGTTCCACCGGCTCCGGCCGGAGGTGGCGATCGTCACGAACATCGACGAGGACCACCTCGACTACTATTCGGACCTCGCGGAGATCACCGCCGCGTTCGTGGAGTTCGGCCGGCTCCTGCCGCCGCGGGGCCTGCTCGCCACGCTGAACGAGCATGGCCGGACCTTCGCCGAGGCGCGTCTCCCCGCGCCGGTCGTGACCGTGGGCATCGAGAAGGACGCCGACTGGGTGGCGCGCGACTGCGCACCGCTCCCCGGGGGGACCCTCTTCACCGCGCGTTACGGGGCGCGGGACGTGGCGCGGGTCCGCCTCCAGCTCCCGGGGTACCACAACGTCCTCAACGCACTGCTCGTGATGGCGGTGTCGACCCACCTCGGCTTCGACCCCGAGGCCGCGGGCCGCGCGATGGGGCTCTTCCGTGGCGTGGGCCGGCGCTTCGACGTGAAGTGGAACTACGGCGACCTCGTCGTCGTGGACGACTATGCGCACCACCCGGCGGAGATCCGGGCGTGCCTCGGCTCGGTGCGGGCGGCGTGGCCCAATGCCCGGGTGTGGGTGGTGTTCCAGCCGCACCAGGCGAGTCGGACGCGGTTCCTCCTCCGGGAATTCGCCTCGGCGCTCCACACCGCGGACCGGGTCGTGGTGCCGGACATCTTCTTCGCGCGGGACTCCGAGGAGGAGCGGCGCCGGATCTCCTCCCGGGACCTCGTGATGAAGATCCGGAACCTCGGCACCAAGGCGGAGCACGTGCCGGACTTCTCGGAGATCGAGGAATACCTGATCGCGGAACTCCGGCCGCGGGACGTGCTGGTGACGATGGGAGCCGGGGACGTGTACCGCGTCGCGGACGCGATCGTCGCCCGGCTGAAGGGCTTCCGGTCCATGAACATCCCGGCGTGAGAACGACATGACCGACGGCGCTCCCCTGGCCCGATACACGTCGCTCAAGGTGGGCGGTCCCCCCGACCGGTGGGCCGCGCCGGCCTCCGAGGAGGCCCTCCGGCGGACCCTCCGGGAGGCCGCCGACCGGGAAGAACCCGTGCGGGCGCTGGGGGGGGGGCGGAACCTCCTCGTCGACGACCTCGGCGTTGCCGGCACCGTCGTGACCACGTCCCGCCTGCGGGCGGTGGCGATCGACGGCGCCCTCGTCACGGCCCAGGCCGGCTCGCCCCTTCCCGGTCTCGTCCACCGGACTGCCGCGGCGGGGCTCGCCGGCCTCGAGGTGCTCGCGGGGATCCCCGGCACCGTGGGGGGCGCGGTGCGGATGAACGCCGGGGGACACCAGGGGGAGATCGGTGACCGGGTGGTCCTGGTGCGCGGATTCCGCCGGGACGGCGAACCGTTCGCACTCGACCGCGAGGGCTGCGGCTTCCGGTACCGGGGCAGCGACCTCGAGGGGTCGTTCGTGACCGAGGTGACCCTCCGGCTCGAACCCTCGGGAGCCGATCTTGGCGCCCGGGTGAAGGAGTTGATCGCGTGGAAGGCGGCCGCCCAGCCGCTTCATGCGGCCACGGCCGGCTGCACCTTCAAGAACCCCCCGGGAGGGCGGAGCGCGGGGCTGCTCCTCGACCTCGCGGGCCTCAAGGGCTTCGCGCGGGGCGGGGCGCGATTCTCGCCGCGCCACGCGAACTTCATCGAGAACTCGGGCGGCGCGACGTTCGCCGACGTCTTCTCGCTCATCGAGGAGGGGCAGCGCCGGGTGTGGTCGGAGTCCGGCGTCCGCCTCGAACTGGAGGTGGAGGTCTGGCGGCGCGCCCCGGAGGCGGCGCGGGCGGTGGCGTGAGAACGTGGGCACCGGAAGGGCTTGAATCAGGGGCCACCGGAGGGCTATGATCAGCGCGGTACGGAATGAAGGGCGAAGAGGAGCAGGAATCACATGGCCACCCCGACTGAGAAGCTCTCCCTGAGCGAGTTCGTGACGCGCCGCCTGAATCCCGTGAAGGTCACGATCCAACTCCTGAAGCACGAGCTGGACCGCAATTCCGAAGGCGGGACGACGCGGGTGAACTCGCCCCTCGTGGGATCGGTGATCAACACCCTCGAGCTGTTCGTCGAGGACTACGAGAAGCTCATCGAGAAGACCTCCCCCGGCCCGAAGGCGGGGGGAGAGAGGACGTTCGTCGGCGGAGACAGTCCGAAGGTCTAGGCCGGACCGCCGGGACCTCGCGGACCTTCCGCACAGAGGCGCATGGACACGTCGCTTCGGCAGAGAAGGCAGCAGGTCCTCGTCGGACTCGCCGTCCGGCTGCTCCTCTTCGTCGGCTTCTACACGCTGTTCGTCCTGACCGCGATCACCGCCCACCGCCGTGTCGCCGCCGCGCAGTGCTTCCGGCTGGAGCCGGCGCTCTGCCGGGTCCTCGCGAAACCGGCCTGGATGCCGGCGTCGGAGATCGAGGCCATCCGCCGGGCGACGGGCCTTCTCGACCGGTCGCTTCCGCTCTACGAACCCGGCCTGACCGAACGGCTCGGCGAGGCCCATGCCGCGTCGCCGTGGGTGAAGCGGGTGAGGGAGGTCGGCCTCTTCCACCCGAACCGGGCCGTCGTCGCGCTCGAACTGCGCAAGCCGCTGGCCGGCGTCCTCATGAACGGGCGGGACATCGTCCTCGTGGACGAGGAGGGGGTCCGGCTGCCCGGGCTGCACCGGCGTCCGCCGAAGGACCTCGGCTATCCCCTCCGCAGGATCGACGGAGTCGGCGGGGCGCCGCCCGCCGCGGGGGTCGTCTGGTCGGCGGCCGTGAAGGAGGGGGCGGCGGTGGCCGGGGAACTGCTCATCCTGCCCCCGGACCTCGCCGGCGCGCTCCCGATCGTCTCCATCGACGTCTCCGCGGTGGGCCGGGGTGGTCCGGTGCTCCTGACCACCACCTCCGGCGCGGTGATCGAGTGGGGGCGGTCCCGGTCCCACGAGTTCGGGGCGCTGGGCCCCACGCTCGCCGAGAAGGTGAGGAAGCTCGAGCGCACACTCGTCGTGCACCCGTCCCTTGCCGGCGTCCACCGCGTGAAGCTCCAGTTCCCGGACCTCGTGGTCGAGCAGACCGTGCGGCCCGGGGGCATCTGAGCCGTGGCCGATCCTCCCGTCTCCCGCCTTCGCCGGTCCGTGGGCCTCGCCCTCCTCCTCCTCCTCCTCGGTGGCGCCGGCCCCGTCTTCGCGTCGCATCTGCCCGCGGGACCCGCGCGGCTCTTCGAGCCCGCGCCGGCGGCGGTGGGCTCGGCCTCGCTCCTCGCCCTCTACTTCCTCGCCGCCTGGCCCTGGCTCGCCCGGCGGCGGGACCCCGCGGTGGTGCTCGGCGAGGGCATCGCCGCGCTTTCGATCGGGCTCCCCTTCCTCGTCGGACCGGCGCTCGTGGCCGGTGTACCGCCCGCGGCCATCCTCTCCGCCGCGGCGGTCATCGCGGGCTGCGCGCTCGTGGGTGCGGCCTTCCTCCTCGGCCCCGGCCGGCGGGGGGGCGGGGAGCGGGCCTTCGTCGCCTTCGTGGCCGGCGCCGTGGCCGCCGCGCCGCTCGTGAACTATGCGGCGAACGAGTTCCTGCGGGCTCCGGGCGGGCTCGCCTACCGGATCTCGCCGCCCCTCGTGATCCGGCGGATCCTCCTCGAACGACCGGACGCCGACCCCCGGACCTTCCTGCTCGGCTGCCTGGCCTGCGCGGCACTTCTCCTCCTGCCCCGGCTGCTCCGGCCCGGAGCCGCGTCACTCCTCCTCCTCTGCGCCGCTCCCGTGGCGCGCGCCGCGCCGGAGGCGGAGAACCTTTTCGGCGAAGCATGGGCGCCCGGCCGGGTCCTGCCGCTCCGGGTTGCCGCAAAGGAGGCGGGCGAGGTCACGATTCCCGGCCTCGGCCGTTTCCGGGGCGGGGCGGAGGGCGGGCGGGCGCTGCTGTTCGTGCCCGGGCCGGCCACGCCGGCGGCCGTGCTTCCCGGGAGCCCGGTGGAGGGCGGTCTCCCGCTGGTCCTCTGCCTCGCACCGCCGAGTGACGACCTGCGCGCCGCGGCGCGGGAGGGGCGACTCGCACTCACGTCGGCCCGCCCCGGCTGGGAGCGCCTGCCACAGGAGGCCTTCCTCTCCGTGGATGCCGTGTACGACCCCGCCGGCGCGCTGCCGGAGGCCGGCTCGAGCCGGATCGCCGCGGCGGGCGTGCCGGTGCTGCGGGCCTTCGACGTCGAGGCCCTCGCCGCCGCACGGACGGCCCTGCGCCGGCCCTGGGAAGAGCCGGGGCGGGAGTTCTCGGACCAGGACCTGCGGCGCCTCTTCGCGCCCGCCCCCGGGCCGCCGGAAGACCGGGCGGTCCGGAGTCTCGGGGTGCTCGCGGCCTTTTCCGTCGCGGCCTTCGCGGCGGTCCGCTTCGCACGGGGACGGGGGCGGCGGGGACTCGCTCCGGTCCTCCTCGTGGTCCTCGGCGTCGCCGCGGTCCTCGCGCTGCGGGCGGCTCTGCCGGGTCTGCCCGACGCCACCCACGAGGTCTTCACCGCCCGGGAGGGGACGCGGGAGGTCTCGCTCCACCGGGCGGCGGCGCGGCGGGAGACGATGTTCCGGGCCGTCCTGCCCTTCGCACCCGTGGTCCTCGGACCGGGGGCCTTCGAGGCCGGAAGGCTTGCCGGTGGCTCCTTCGAGGTCC
>JALOQY010000338.1 GCA_025459285.1 Planctomycetota bacterium
CGGGCGGGCTACACCGCGCGCGGCACCGGCCCGGCGCGGCCCCAGGACATGATGGACAAGTTCCCGGCCGACAAGTCGGAGTCGCTCACCGCGGTGGGCATCCTCGCCCGGATCTTCGTGGGCGAGGACCCGCGCAAGTCGGAGATGATCGCCAAGGGCACCGAGCTCTGCATGAAGGCCCTGCCGGCATGGGACGAGGGTACCGGCGCGATCGACCACTACTACTGGTACTACGCGACGCTCGCCCTCTACCAGGTGGGCGGCCCGGCGTGGAACCGCTGGAACGACGCGGTCAAGACCGCCGTCATCGACACGCAGCGCAAGGACCCGGTCTCCTTCAAGGGTTCCTGGGACCCCGTGGACCCCTGGGGGCGGGAGGGCGGCCGTGTCTACTCGACCGCCGTGCTCGTCATGTGCATGGAGGTCTACTACCGCTACGACAAGGTCTTCAAGTAACCCGAAGTCCGACACTCGACCCGGCGCCGCGGCACGAGCCGCGGCGCCGCTCAGTAAAAACGTGCCCGGCGGGTGGCGATGGCTTAGGAGTTCACCATGGGCATCTCCCGCCGCCTCGCCGGCCAATTGTCCCGGTCCTCGTGGATCCGGATCATGTTCGAGCGGGGCATCGAACTCAAGGCGCGCTTCGGCGCGGACCGGGTCGCGGATCTCTCCATCGGCAACCCGCACCTCGACCCGCCGGCCCCTTTCCACGAGCGGCTCCGGGAACTGGCCGAGCACCCGATCCCGGGCATGCACGGCTACATGGTGAACGCCGGCTACCCCGAGACTCGGGAGGCGGTGGCCGGCTACCTCTCCCGCCGGACCGGCCTCCCCTTCGACTCCCGGCACGTGGTCATGACCATCGGTGCCGGCGGGGGGATGAACGTCCTGCTGAAGACCGTCCTCGACCCGAAGGCGAAGGTGCTGGTCCCCTCCCCGTTCTTCCCCGAGTACGAGTTCTACGCCGAAGCCCACGGCGCGACGCTCGTGCCGGTGCCCTCCCGGCCCGACTTCACCCTCGATGTCCCGGCGATGGAGCGGGCCATGGGTCCCGACGTGGCCGCGATCATCCTGAACTCCCCGAACAACCCCACGGGGGTCGTGTACGGGGAGGAGGAGTTGACTGCGCTCGCCGAGGCCGTGAAGCGGAAGGAGACCGAGCACGGCCACGACATCCTGCTCCTCTCCGACGAACCGTACCGGCGGATCCTCTACGAGGGGACGGTGCCGTGGATCTTCCGGTTCCACCCGAACTCCGCCGTCGTCACTTCCTACTCGAAGGACCTGAACCTCGCCGGCGAGCGGATCGGCTATGTCGCGCTGCACCCGGAGATGCCCGATGGCGCGGACGTCTTCCGGGGCATGGTCTTCAACCAGCGGGCGCTGGGAATGGTGAGCGCCCCGGCCCTCCTGCAGCGACTGGTCACCGGCCTCCAGGACGTGACCGTGGACGTGGCCGAGTATCGTCGCAAGCGCGACCTCCTCTGTGCGGAACTGCCGCGGATGGGCTACCGGGTCGTGTGCCCGAGGGGCGCGTTCTATCTCTTCCCGGAGGCTCCGGGCGGCGACGACGTCCGCTTCCTCGAGCGGCTGCAGGAGGAGCGGGTCCTCGGCGTCCCCGGCGTGGCCTTCGGCCGGCCGGGCCACTTCCGGCTCTCGTTCGCCGTGCCGGACGAGGTGGTGCGGCGGGCGCTGCCCGGCCTCGAGCGCGCCGCCCGGTCCTTCCGGTGAGATGCCGGCGGAACTGCTGAAGGGAGGACGGCTCGCCCGGACGGAGAAAGTGCTCTTCCGGGGGGCGCCGGCGGTGCGGAAGACGCTCCGGACGACGCCTCGACTGCCGCTCCTGTCGCCCGCGATCGAGGGGTGGCTCGCCGGGCGGGAGTGGCGCCAGCTCCGCCGGGCGGAGGGCATTCCCGGGGTGGTCCGGCCCCTCGCGCGGCCCGCGCCGGGGGTCTTCCTCCGGGAGTGGGTCCCCGGGGTCGTGCTGCCCCGGGCCAGCCCGCCGCCCCGCGCCTTCTACGATGAGCTTCTCGCCATCGTCCGCGCGCTGCACGGGCGCGGGATCACCCACAACGACCTCCACAAGGAAGCCAACGTGATCGTGCGCCCGGACGGCCACCCGGTGCTCATCGACTTCCAGCTCTCGATCACGCTGCCGGTGGACTCGGCCCTCAATCGGCTCCTCGCGCGGTTCGACGTCTACCACGTGCTGAAGAACCGCCGCCATCGCACGGGTATCCCCTTCGACCCGGCGGAGCAGGCGCTCGTCGACTCCACGCGGCGACTGCGCGGAATCCATCGGCTGACCCTGAAGGTCCCGATGAACCTGCTCACGAGGAGGCTGTTCCCCGGTGCTCTCCGGAAGCTGCCGACGGATACGGATCCCTGAGCTACGCGGGAGGCGCGGCCGGCGGGGGGGCCGGCGGCGCTGCCGGCTTCTCGGCCTTCAGCTTGTTGACGGCCTGCTGGAGGCGGGCCTTCCTGCGCGAGGCCTGGTTCTGGTGGATGACGTTGGCGCGGGCGGCCTTGTCGAGCTTCTTCGTGGCCGCCTTCAGGGCCTGCTCCGCCTTCGCGGTGTCGCCGGCCGTGATCGCCGCGCGGACCTTCTTCACCTGGGTCCGCACGGTGGACTTGACCGCCTTGTTGTTTTCGCGCCGTTTCTCGTTCTGGCGCACGCGCTTCCTGGCCGAGATGGAATGAGGCATCGGTTTTCTTCTCCGCCCGTCCGGATCAGTGCCCGGCGAGCTTCTTCTTCAGGCTGTTCATGCGGGCGGACACGTCCCGGTAGTGGATGTCCACCTCGTAGATCTTCTTGAATTCCGCGAGCGCCTCCGCGTGCTTGTCCTGCTGCTCGAACAGGCGCCCGAGGCCGTAGAGGATGTCCCGGGTGCGCTCGCCCATGCCGGTGGTCTCTTCGAGCGCCTTCCGGAGCTGGTTTTCCGCGAGGTCGTGGTCCCCCTTGCGGAGGAAGCAGTTGCCCAGCATCGTCAGGGACTCGATCTTCCTCCGCGGGTCCCGGATCGTCTGCTGGAACTCGGCGATGGCCCCGTCGACGTCGCCGAAGGCAAAGAGCGCGCGGCCGAGGTGGAAGTGGAGATCGAGGTCCGTGGGGTGCTCCTGGACCCGCTCCCGATACTCCGTCACCTGGAACTCGAGCCGCTTCAGCTTCAGCTCCTCGATCTCTTCCGCCTTGCCAGAGGCTTCCGCCTCGCGGACGCGCCGGTCGAAGCGGGCGATCTTCAGGTCGCCGGCCTTCTCGCGCAGCATGTAGTTCGTGGGCTGGAGTCCGTAAGCCCGCTCATAGGCCTCGATGGCCCGATCGTACTCCTTGAGCGACGCGTAACGGGCGCCGGCCTCGGCAAGGAGCTTCGGGTCGTTCGGGTTGGCGGCGATCTGGTCCTCGACCTGCTTCACCGACACGCGCAGGTCTTCCTCGCCCCGGACCACGCGCGCCGCCTCGTCGAGCTTGCTCGTCTGATCGCGGTCGCGAAGGACGTCTCGGGAGTGCTGGGCGCGGTCGATGCCGGTGGCGGAGATCGAGACGGTCGCCGCCAGATCCTTCCTCGCCCGGCTGGCTTCCTGGTCGCGGGGGTCGAGCTTGATCGCCTTCTCGTAGGCGGCGAGCGCCTCGCGCGGCTTCCCCGTGGCGGCGAGCGTCCGTCCTTCGCCCTTCCTCGCTTCCAGGTTGTCCTCATCGACCAGCAGGACGCCCTGGTAGGCCGCCAGCGCGGCGTTCTTGTGTCCCGCCATCTCCGCGGCCCGGGCGAGCACCAGGCCCATCGCGCCATTCTTCGGGTCCTTGAGGAGGACCTTCTCGCAGGTCGCCATGAGCTTCTCGTGGCGCTTGAAGAGCCCGAGGAAGAAGGCGGTCACGCGGTCACCGAGCGTGCCGAACAGACGGCTGATCGCGCCAGGGTAGTAGGCGGAGTACTTCTCCAGTTCCGCCTTCCGGAGGCCGAGTCTCGCCTCGCCCAGATCGGGATCCAGGGAGAGAGCCTGCAGGAAGAACTCGATGGCTGCGTCCCAGCCGCGCCGCGCAACGGCGTCCTGTGCTTTTTCCAGTAGCTTCTGAGCGTGCATGAACCCGTCCTCGAACCCAGGCCAGACCCCGGCCGGCACGGGACGAAAGCCCGGAACTGTAGCCACGCCCCGTCGGCCCGACAACAAAAAACTCCATGTGCCCGTAAAGCACCAATGATACCTTCTGTCAGCGGTTTACGAAGAGCGAGCCGGGGGTTTCCCGGCTCTCCCGCGCGAGAATCATGAGCGAATCCACCGTCCCCCAGACGCTCGATATCGTCCGATACCCTGATCCGGTGCTGCGCCGGTCCGCGGTCCCCGTCACCGTCCTCGACGACGAGATCCGCCAGATGGCGGAGGCCATGGTGCGGACCATGCACGAGTCGAGGGGACTCGGGCTGTCCGCGAACCAGGTGGGCTGGCTCAAGCGGGTCGTCGTGGTCTCGGAGACCGGGGCCCCGGAGGATACGCGGGTGGCGGTCAATCCCGTGGTGCTCTCCGAGGAGGGGGCGATCGCGCTGGAGGAGGGCTGCCTCAGCTTCCCCGGCCTCTACGGGCTCATCACGCGGCCCGAGCGGATCCGCGTCCGGTATCAGAACCTCTCCGGCGAGACGGTGGAGGAGGCGGCCGAGGGGATGCTGGCCCGCTGCTTCCTCCACGAGATCGACCACCTCGACGGGGTCCTGTTCATCACGAAGATGACCCCCGCGGACCGGATGAGGGTGAAGCGGTTTCTCCGGGAACTGGAGGAGGAGTACGCCGGTCCCCGGCCCGTGCGGCCATGAGGGTGCTGACCGGTTTCGAAGCCCTCGATCCCGCGCTCTTCCGGAATCCCGTCGCCACGATCGGGATCTTCGACGGGATGCACCTCGGCCACCGGGCGGTGATCGACGCCGTCCGCGATCTTTCGCGCGAGGTCTCCGGCGAGTCCGTGGCCGTGACCTTCGAGAGCCACCCGCGCCTCGTCCTCTCGGGCGAGGCTCCCGCGCCGATCACGTCCGTGGGCCATCGCCTCGTGCTC
>JALOQY010000049.1 GCA_025459285.1 Planctomycetota bacterium
CACCTCTTTGGCGCGGTTGGTGCCATACCCGGTTTCTTTCCGGGTAACCTGACCCAGGGTCATTCCTCCCGGGCGGGAAGAATGACCCTGGGTCAATCTTCCCGCCCTGCACGGGCTGGTGGACACTCTCCCTTTCTGCGGAGCACCGGGAAGTTGCGGGTGTCCCGGAAGTTACCAGGTTGCCAACGTCCCTGGGGGGAGGCGGCATGCGGGAGCGGAGCGAAGAGGATCTGTCGATCGAGGGGTTGTTCATGCCCCGGGCGGACCGGGCGTACTTCGCGGGACCACCCGGGCCGCCGTTCGCGGGACCGCCCGGAGAATTCTCCGCTCTCGACGCGTGGTGGCTGGCCGAGGCGTCCGCGCTCGCCTACGTGCCGGACCGGGAGGTAGTGCGGCGCGCTCTGGTCGGCGCGGGGTTCGGCGAGGTCGCCTTCGCGAGCGGCCGCAGCACCCACGCCTTCGTCGCCGACGACGGCCGGACGCGCGCCGTGATCTTCCGCGGTACGGAACACCTCGACTTCGACGACCTCCGGACCGACATCTCGATCATCCTCGACCGGGATTCGCGCGCGGGCAGCGTCCACCGAGGCTTCGCCGAGGCCCTCGACCTCGTGTGGTCGGAGATCGCGGCGATCCTCGCCGCCGGCGGCGATCGCCCCGTCCGTTTCGCCGGCCACAGCCTCGGCGCGGCCCTTGCCACGCTCGCCGCATCCCGCCACGGCGCCGGAGCACTCTACACGTTCGGGTCGCCCCGGGCCGGCGACGCGGACTTCCGTGACGCCTTCCCCGTCCCCGCCTTCCGCGTGGTGAACGTCGCCGACATCGTCTGCCGGGTGCCGCCCCCCCCCTATCGCCACGTGGGGCTCCGCTGCTACCTCGGCGCGGATGGCCGCGTGCGGCTCGACCCCGGCCGGCGCGTGCGGTTCCGGGAGGAGGTCCGGGGCCGGATGGACCACGCCCGGGAGGTCCTTCTGCGATGGCTCGACGGCGACTTCCGCGCCCTCCCCTTCCCGGCTTTCGCCGATCACTCCCCGTTCCGCTACGCCGACCGCCTGCGGGCGAACCTGGCGAGGTCCTGATCACCCTTCGCGTACGAAGTGCGGCATCTCCGGCGGCAGTTCGAGGGAGATTTCCACCAGACCGGCGAACCGGCCGTCCTCGAGAATCGGCTCCTGGCAGATGAGCTTCCTCTTCCCGGCCTTCTCGATCGTGTAGACGTTGCGGCGCCTCGCCTTCAGGTTCGCGAGGAGTTTGCCGCGGGCCGGCTCGGGATGGCAGGCGAGCAGGTCCGTGCCGATCAGGGCGAACCCGCCGTCGGCCTCGAACGTCCTCGCGGCGCGGGCGTTCATGAAGGTGATCCTCGCGTCCGCGTCGCACACGGTCATCGCGACGTCCACTCCGTTGAGCCACTCGGTGGGTCCCACGCGGTCACTCTCCCACGTACCGGGTCGCCGACATCTCCTCCACGTAGAAGAAAGCGTCGAGCACCTTCGGCCAGCGGGCCCGGATCCCGCGGTCGTAGCTCATGGGGGAGGCATACCCTGGCCCGTCGAGCGGTCCGGCCCGCTCCAGATCCAGGAAGAGATATGGCGCTCCATACCGGTAGAACACGTCCTCGAAGCTGTCCTCCCGCGGCTCCTCCAGCCGGAACCGGGGCGCGAACGTCCCGGCGGTCCCGTGGTGCGCGAGGAATCCGATCGTGAACACGGCCCGGCCGAACCGCGCCGCCACGGCCTCCCCCATCCCCTCGCAGCCGTCGTAGAACTTCGCGTTCCCGCCGATCGAGATCTCATCGAGCGCCCGGGCCTGGTGCATCGTCGCCGCCCAGACGATGATCTTCTTCCCCGGATGCCGGACTTCGGCGAGCCACGCCAGGTTTTCGGCCATCCGGGCGTCGCGGAGGTTCGAGGCGCCCCACCGGCCGAAGGAAGGGTCGGTCTTCGCCTTCTCGAACGCTTCCCGCCGCCGGAAGTTGCCGAGGCAGCGCTCGAAGAACGCCGTCTCCGCTTCGCCCTGGGTCGCGACGAGACGATCGCGCCCGGCGGCGAGGAGGGCTTCCAGGCGGTCCAGAGCCGCGAGGCCTGCGGCCCGCTCCTCCTCCGGCGGCAGGTACGGGTCCGCCTCGAGGAGGGCGTTCAGACGCGAGAGGGCCGCCAGGTCGGAGGCTTCCACGGTCCCCGGCGGCCCGAGGAACGAGACGAGCCGCCCGGGGAAGTCGGCCGCGAGCTTCCCCGAGCCGCGGAGGTCGAAGCCGGCGAGGAGGAGCGGGCGGTCTCCGCCAGCGGCCTTCGCCATGTGCTCGAAGAGCGGAAGCGTCTCCTCCACCCTCCAGATCGGAAAGACCGAAGCGTGCATGGCCTCCTTCGGCCTGCCGGCGCGGAGCATTTCGTTCGCCCGGTCGCACTCGAACAAGCCGGACTCGAAAGCGAGTACTCCGAATCCCAGCTTCTCGTGGAGGAAGCGGGCGATCCGCGCTTTCGCGAGGAAGGTGGCGCCGTCGCCATGGCTCTGCTCGCCGAGCTGGACGATGCGGGCATCGCCGATGGCGCGCGCGAGGGGTGCGAGGTCGTCGTGCGGACCATCGAAGGCGAGCGTCGCGACCTTCGCGGCGTGGTCGTCGAGCCACTTCGCGGTGCGGCGGTCCAGCGGCTTCCGCGGCCGGGTTTCCGGCGGGAAGACCCGCACGTCGTCGAGCCACGCCTCCCCGGAGAGGTAGAGCAGGAGGACGACCTCCGCGCGCGCTGCCTCCTCGGGAATCTCGAAGGTCCGCTCCACCGTTGTCCAGTCGAAAGTCCCCCGAAGCATGCGCAGATCGCAGTCCGGGACAAGGGGGTTCCCGGACCCGTCGAACACGAGGAACTTGAGCCAGGCGTTCGCGAGGTCCTTCCCCTTCACGCGGGCCGAGATGGTGAGCCGGCCTCCCGCGGGGGGCGTCGAGACCGCTCCGGCAAGGGCGTCAGCGGCCATCCCGCCGGTCTTCACCGCGTGGGCCGAGGCCCTTCCCCCGGCCTTCTCGGCATTCGTGGCCTCCACCCGGAAGGTCCCCGAGGGATTCCGCACCTGCCAGCCCGTGAGCCCGTCCTCGAAGCCGCCGTTCAGGAACGCATCGCCGGCGGCCGGCGCCGGAGCGAGGAGTGCCAGCAGCAATGCGGATCGGAGCAAAGCGCCCATGTTCGATCTCCCGGAGGAGCGCATTCTACCGCGCGCCGGCCCGCCCGCCCGCGCGCTCCTTATGTCGATGTTTTTTTCGAGCGCAACGAGATCGCGATGACTGCCCCGGTGGAGATGGGCGTCACGACCGGATCGGGAGCCCCCCGGAGCACGATGGCCTTCCTCTACGGTTCGAAGGGGATCGGGAAGCCCGGGCGGGACGGCGCCGTGGAGGTCGTCGACACGAAGCCCCTGACCGTCGTCAGCGTGGGCCGGCGCGGCTCCTACGACGAGGAGGAGTGGAAGGCCGAGGTCGAGAAGCTCGAGGCGTGGCTCGCCGCGAACGGGGATCGATGGAAGAAGGCCGGCGAGCCCCGCGTGCTCGCCTACAACAGCCCCTTCATGCCGTGGTTCCTGAAGTTCAGCGAGGTCCAGATCCCCATCCTCCCAGGGCGGGAAGAATGACCCAGGGTCATTCTTCCCGCCCTGGGAGGGCTACCGGCTCTTCTACAACCTGGCACTGCTGCTGGTGGTGGCCGCGCACTTTCTCCCGCGGTGCATCACCGAGTGGGAGACCGCGCGCGGCTACTTGACCCTTGACAACGCCGCGGGGCTCTTCATCCTCGGCGTTTTCGCGAACCTCTTCTACTGCGCCGCCTACCCCGTGGACCTGTTGGTGCAGTACGCCCGGCCCCGCGGCGCGCGCGCCACCTGGAGGATCGGGCTGTTCCTCATCGGGAGTCCGGACTGATGGACGCTCCGGACCGCATCGCCCTCCGGTTCACCGAGTGCATGAGCCTCACGGGCCTCGGGCGTGGGGACCACCGGATCACCGACCGCGAGGGCGCGTCCGGCCGGCGCCCGCCGGTTCTCGCGGTTGACAGACCGGGAGATCGGGGCTACCCTGTCCCCGCGCCGTCCCGGTCCCGGGACGGCCCGCCACCGCCGAGGACCGGATGCACAAGTTCCCCGTGGGCTCCTGGGTCAGCGCGAATTCCGGCACCCGGCGGGGCGTGGTCCGCGGTCACCACGGGCAGCACACCCTGGTCCGGTGGCTCGGCCACAAGAAGGCGCGCGCCGAACTCACCCGGAAGCTCCATGACTCCTCCGCCCCCCGGGCGCTCGTGCTGGAAGGCTCCATGGACCCGGACCTCACCTCCCTCCGGTCCGAGGCGGACCTCCTGCGCACGTGGTTCACCGCCAGTCTGGTGCCCATCGCCTACAAGAACATCCACGCCCTCACGGACATTCCGATCCTCACGAGCGACATCCGGAGAAACCCGCCGCCCTTCGTCCACATCTCCTGCCACGGGGACCACGACGAGAAGAAGCGCGCCTACATCACCTTCGCGCCGAAGCGGGTCGAACGGAACCGCATCTACCTCTGCGACGCGGAGACGCAGCGCGTGTTCCGCGATGCCTTCGAGGGCATGCCGGTCTTCTTCTCGGCCTGCCTCCTCGGGCGCTACCAGAAAGACCTCACGGAGTTCCGCCGGGCCGCGGGACTGAGCGGCGTGGCCGGGTTCACACGGTCGGTGGACGACTCCGATTCGATGATCTTCGAGCTCCTCCTCTACCAGGGGGTGCTCTTCAACCACTGGACCTTCCGCACCGCCGTGCGGCGCGCGCTGGAAGCGATGGAGATCCTGAAGATCCACGGCGGCAAGGGCATGGCCCAGAAGCTGGTGCGGGTGTTCTGAAGCACGGCTGACGAACGGGTCGAAGACTGGAGGAACCGAAGTGCGGACTCCGGACGTGCCGGACGACCGGGCAGCGCTCGAGTTCCGGGTACGGGAACTCACCTGTCTCCTCGCCCTCGACAAGCTCGCGGAGCGCGAGCGGACGGGCCTCGACGGGTTCCTGGCCGGGACCGTCCGCCTGCTCCCGCCGGCCTTCGGCCCCCCCGGTTCGATCGGCGCGCGCCTGGTCGTGGACGGACGCTCCTTCGCCACGCCGGGCCTCGCTCCGGGCGGGCCGGCCCTCACGGCCGGGATCGCCGTGGACGGAAGCCCGCGCGGCGTGGTGGAGGTCGTCCGGACCATACCGGAGACGGTCGGGTTCGGCGCCGGGGAGCGCGAGCTGCTCGACGCGGTGGCCGGCCGGGTGGCCCAGCTCGTGGCCCGCCGGGAGGCGGCGGAGGCGCGTCTCGTGCTGGAGGACCAGCTCCGTCACGCCGAGCGGCTCGCCACGATCGGCCAGCTCGCCGCCGGCCTCGCCCACGAGCTGAACGAGCCGCTCGCGAACATCCTCGGCTTCATCGGCCTCGCCCGGAAGGAGCCGGCGCTCCCGCCGGGCGCCCGCGCCGACCTCGACAAGGCCTCCTCCGCGGCGCTCCACGCGCGGGAGGTGGTGCGGAAGCTCCGTGACTTCACCCGGCGCGCGCCGCCGGCCCGCGTGCTTCTCGACCTGAACCGCGTCGTGCGGGACGCGCTCTACCTCCTCGAGGCGCGGTGCGGGCGGCAGGGGATCCGGCTCGAACTCGAACTCGCTCCGGGCGGCGCCGAGGTCCACGCCGATCCCACCCAGCTCGCGCAGGTCCTGCTGAACCTCGCCGTGAACGCGGTCCAGGCGATGCCCGCCGGAGGGCGCCTGACGCTCGCCACCACCGTCGCGGGCGACCGATGCCGCCTCGTCGTGGCCGACACCGGGGAGGGGATGAACGAGGAGGTGCGAAGCCGCCTCTTCCTGCCCTTCTTCACCACGAAGGACCGCGACCAGGGGACGGGACTCGGCCTCGCGCTGGTCCACGCCATCGTCACGGACCACGGCGGGACGATCGAAGTGGAGTCCGAGCCGGGACGGGGCAGCCGGTTCCGGGTCGACTTCCCGGCCGCGGCCGGCGCAAGGGAGACACCATGAACGCGACGCCCGAACGCATCCTCGTGGTGGAGGACTCCCCGGCGACAAGGGAGATGCTGGCGCGCACGCTGGCCGCCGCGGGGTTTTTGGTCCGCACCGCCCCCGGGGCGGAGGACGCGATCGCGCTCCTTTCGCGCGCGCCCTCCGATCTCGTGATCACCGATCTGAAGATGCCCGGCCCGAGCGGGCTCGCCCTCGTGCGCCACGTGCGGGAGAATCTGCCCGACGCCGAGGTGATGATGGTGACCGGCTACGCCACGGTCTCCGGCGCGGTGGAGGCGGTCAAGTGCGGCGCCGAGGAGTACCTCGCCAAGCCGTTCACGGAGGAGGAACTGCTCGCCGCGGTGGGCCGGGTCATCGGGAAGCTCCACCGGCGGCGGGCGACGCGCGCCGATCCGGACCCCCGGGCTCCGCAGGGCCTCCTCGGGAACTCGGATGTGCTGAAGCCGGTCTTCCGGGCCATCGCCCGCGCCGCCGGATGCGACGCCACCGTCCTCGTCTCCGGGGAGAGCGGCACCGGGAAGGAACTCGTGGCCCGCGCCATCCACTACGGGGGCCGGCGCGCCTCCGCTCCCTTCGTGGCCGTGAACTGCGGGGCGATCCCCGAGGGGCTCCTCGAGGCCGAGCTCTTCGGCTACGTCCGGGGGGCGTTCACCGGGGCGAACGAGTCGCGCGCCGGCTTCTTCCAGACCGCCGACGGAGGCACCATCTTCCTCGACGAAGTGAGCGAAACCTCTCCGGCGATGCAGGTGAAGCTCCTCCGGGTCCTGCAGGACCGGGAGGTGCTGATGGTGGGGGCGAACCTGCCGCGGCGCGTGGACGTCCGGATCGTGGCCTCCACGAATCGCGACACCGCAACGCTCGTCTCGAAGTGCGCCCTCCGGGAGGACCTGTTCTACCGGCTGAACGTGATCCCGATCCGCCTGCCGCCGCTGCGCGAGCGGGGCGACGACGTGCTCCTGCTCGCCGACACCTTCGCGCGGAAGTTCGCCGAGGCCGCGGGCCGCGCCGCGCCGGCCTTCTCGCCGGAGGCGCTGCGGGCGCTCACCGGCTACACCTGGCCGGGGAACGTCCGGGAGCTGGAGAACCTCGTCCACCACCTCGTGGTCATGCTGGAGGGCGACACCATCGAGGTCTCCGACCTGCCGCCCGCCCTGCGCTATACGCTCCCGCGCGAGGGCGCCCCGCTCACGAGCCTCGCGGAGGTTGAGGCCCGCCACCTGCGTTCCGTGCTCGCGGCCTGCGGCGGCAACCGCACGCAGGCCGCGAAGATCCTCGGCATCGACCGCAAGACGCTCCGCGAAAAGCTGAAGACCCCCCCCGGCCCGCCATGACCCAGGGGACGTACGTGACCCAGGGGACGTACGTACCTTTTCACTTTTTCCCCCGCTCACCGGCCCGCCGTCCGGACCTCCCCGCCATGGTCACTCCGCCGTGACCCAGGGGACGTACGTACCTTTTCACCTTTTCCCCCGCTCACCGGCCCGCCGTCCGGACCTCCCCGCCATGGTCACTCCGCCGTGGACTCGATCCATGCCTCCGGATCGCGCCAGAGAAAGCGGCCGTCGGGAGTCCTGATTTCCACCACCTGAGCCATGTCGACGTGCCAGCCGAGCCAGGTCACGAGGAAGCGGTACTCGCGCGACGGTTCGAGGGGGCAGGGGTCGGGAACCCCGGGCCGGCCCCAGGGCGCGGAGAGGGTCATGGCGCCGGGCCCGGGGAATTCAAGACGGCTGGTGACGCCCCGATTGGCGTCCGTGTCGCTCGCGGGCGGCCGGAAGACGGGCCGCTGCGTCACGAGGATCGTGTTCGGAGGCAGACCTTTGGCCGGCGCGAGGCTCTCTCGCGGCGCGTCGGCTCCGCAGCATGCGGTGAGGAGGAGGAGCAGGGGGAGGATCGCGGGTCGGACCATGCCTGGTGATACGCATCCGGCGGCGGGCGGTTCCCGGGGGCACCGTGAACATTGACGGCTTCATGGCCGGCAATGCACCGACCGCGTGCGTGCATGGTTCCACGACACCCGGGGCCTCCTCGCCCTCGCTGACGCGGCCGACCCGGACCATGCGGGCGCCGCGGGCGCCGACCACCGGCGCGGAGAAGAGCGCCGGCGGGTAGGCGGAGGCTCCGGCCGGACCGGTCCCGGGGGGCGAAAAGTTTACAAGTTACCAACGTCCCCACTGGTTCGTTTCGCCCCGGTGGGGCGGAATGTACCGGTCGGAACGGGATGGGCACGGGGGACGGCAGGGCGGATGGGGCATGGCACCCGGATTGCTCTTCAGGGGTCAGACGGAGGCCGGGCATGGGCGAGGCCGGACACACGGGAGACCTGTGCAGCAGTTGCACGGTCACGAGCCGTTGCCTCCTCCCGCGCCCGGAAGGTGGCGTCTGGCACTGTCCGGAGTATCGCTCCATCGAGTTCTGCTGCGCCGAGCGGGAGACCTGGACCATGACCGACATCGGCCGGATCGTCGAGAAGCACAAGGGGGAGCGCGGAGAGCTGATCTCCATCCTGGAGGAGATCCAGGCGAAGTACACCTACCTGCCCGAGGAGGCCCTCCGGACGGTGGCGGAGAAGACCGGCCGCTCCCTCGTGGACATCTACGGCGTCGCGACCTTCTACCGCTTCTTCTCCCTGAAGCCCCGCGGCCGCCACCTCCTGACCTGCTGCGTCGGCACCGCCTGCCACGTGCGCGGCGCCCCGCGGGTCGTCCGCGAACTGGAGCGCCAGCTCAGCACTCCCGCTGGCGAGACCACCGCCGACCGGGCCTTCACCCTGGAGACGCAGAACTGCCTCGGAGGCTGCGCGCTCGGCCCCATCGTCGTCGCCGACGGCCATTACTTCTCCTCCGTCGACCCCTCGAAGGTGGCGGAGATCGTCTCGAAGACCCGTGAGGGCCTCGACCGCGTGGACGTGGCGCACGACCGCCGCATCTTCCCCCTCGAGGTGAGCTGCTCGCGCTGCAACCGGAGCCTGATGGACCCCGACTACCCCATCGACGAGCGGCCGTCGATCCGCGTGACGATCTCCTTCGGCGACAAGCACGGCTGGCTGCGTCTCTCCGCCCTCTACGGCTCCTACGAGATCGCCTCGGAGTACGAGATCCCCGCCGAGACGGTGGCGAACTTCTTCTGCCCCCACTGCCACGCCGCGCTCGAGGGCGCCGGGGATTGCGTCGACTGCGGGAGCCCCATGGTCCCCTTCATCGTCCGCGGCGGAGGCATCGTCCAGATCTGCTCGAAGCGCGGCTGCCGCGCCCACATGCTCGATCTCTCCGACGTGAACGAACCGGCCTCGACGGCCTGATCCACGGAGCACGCGATGGACAAACTCGAGAGCCTTTCGGCCCTTTCGGCGCGCCGGGCGGAACTGACGGCCGCCCGCGCCCGGGCGAAGCCGACCGTCGTCATCTCGGCCGGCACCTGCGGCATCGCGAGCGGCGCCGGCGACCTCATCCGGATCGCCAAGCGCGAGATCATCGAGAACGGCCTGCGCGACCAGGTCCGGCTCCGGATCACCGGCTGCCAGGGCTGGTGCGAGATGGAGCCCTCCGTCCTGGTGCTCCCGGGCCGCACGTTCTACCCGAAGCTCGACGCCGGGAAGATGGCCGAGGTCGTGCGCGCCGCGGCCCGGGGGGAGATCCTCGGGGAACTCCTCCCCCGCCACCCGGAGACCGGCGAGGTCGTGACACGCCAGGAGGACCTCCCCTTCTTCGGCCGCCAGTCACGCACGATCCTCGCCCGGAACGAGGAGGTCGACCCGGTCCGGATCACCGACTACATCGCCGCGGGGGGTTTCGCCGCGCTGGCGAAGGTCCTCGCGCGGGCAGACCCCGGCGCGGTGATCGACGAGGTGAAGGGCTCCGGGCTGCGCGGCCGCGGCGGCGGCGGCTTCCCCACCGGCCGCAAGTGGGAGATGCTCGCCCGGGCGAAGAACGGCACGGGCAAGTTCCTCGTCTGCAACGCCGACGAGGGCGATCCCGGCGCCTACATGGACCGGGCGGTGCTGGAAGGGAATCCCCACTCGATCCTCGAGGGGATGCTCATCGGCGCGTTCGCCACGGGGGCCACCGAGGGAGTGGTCTACGTCCGCAACGAGTACCCCCTCGCGGTGAAGCACCTCCTGATCGCGGTCCGGCAGGCGCGCGAACTCGGCCTGCTCGGAACGAGGATCCTCGGGACGGACTTCTCCTTCGACATCTCCATCGTCCGCGGCGCGGGGGCCTTCGTGTGCGGCGAGGAGACCGCCCTCATGCGCTCCATCGAGGGGAAGATGGGCGAACCGCGGCAGCGCCCGCCCTTCCCCGTGGACCGGGGCATCGACGGCAAGCCCACCGCCGTCAACAACGTCGAGACCTGGGCCAACGTGCCGATCATCGTGAACGGCGGGGCGGAGGCCTTCGCGAAGGTCGGCGCGCCGGGGAACTCCGGCACGAAGATCTTCTCCCTCGTGGGCAAGGTCCGGAACACCGGCCTCGTGGAGGTCCCCATGGGGATCACCCTCCACGAGATCGTGAACGGGATCGGCGGCGGCCCCGCCGGCCGGTCGCGGATCAAGGCGGTGCAGACCGGCGGTCCCTCCGGCGGCTGCATCCCCGCCGAGCGTTTCGACCTCACCGTCGACTACGACAGCCTGTCGAAGGCCGGGTCGATCATGGGCTCCGGCGGCATGATCGTCATGGACGGCGACACCTGCATGGTGGACGTCGCGAAGTACTTCATGAAGTTCCTGAAGGACGAGTCCTGCGGGAAGTGCTTCACCTGCCGCAAGGGCACGCAGCGGATGTACGAGATCCTCGACGACATCACCTCCGGCCGAGGGACGATGGAATCGCTCGACCTCCTCGAGGAGCTGGCGCTCGCCGTGAAGGACACGAGCATGTGCGGCCTCGGCCAGACGGCGAGCAACCCCGTGCTCTCCACGCTCCGCTACTTCCGGAAGGAGTACGAGCGGCACGTCCTCGACAAGCGGTGCGACGCCTACGTCTGCCAGGACCTCGTGGGGGCGCCGTGCCAGGCGGCCTGCCCGATCGGGACCGAGGCGTGGCGCTATGTCGCCCACCTCTCCCGCGGCGAGTACCAGCAGGCCTACCGCGTCATCCGCGAGGCCAACCCGTTCCCCTCCGTCTGCGCCCGCGTCTGCCACCACCCCTGCGAGGACCGCTGCCGCGCCGGCGCCACCGGGGGCCGGCCGGTGGCCGTGCGCGCACTCAAGCGCTTCGTCACCGACCGCATGGACCCCATGGCCTTCCGCCCTCCGCGGTCCCCCGCCGCCGGCGAGCGCCTCCCGCGCGTCGCCGTGGTCGGCGCCGGGCCGGCCGGCCTCACCGCCGCGCACTACCTCTCCCTCTCCGGCTACAAGGTCTCGGTCTACGAGTCCGAGCCGGAAGCCGGCGGCATGCTCTTCTCGGCGATCCCCGGCTACCGCCTGCCCCACGACGTGGTCCGGCGCGAGATCGCAGCGGTCCTCGACGAGAACATCACGCTCCACTGCGGGACGGTTCTCGGGGAGGACATCACCCTCGACGACCTCTTCGCCTCCGGCTTCAAGGCCATCTTCGTGGCGCTCGGCGCGCACAAGAGCCTGAAGCTGGGGCTCCCCGACGAGGACGCCGAGGGGATCATCCCCTCGATCCGGTTCCTCAAGGCCATGAACCTCCGGGGCGAGGAGATGGCCCGCGGCCGCGTCGGGGTCGTCGGCGGCGGCAACTCCGCCGTGGACGCGGCGCGGACCGCCCTGCGCCAGAAGGGCGTCACCGAAGTCACGCTCCTCTATCGCCGCACGATCGCCGAGATGCCGGCCTTCGAAGAGGAGGTGGAGGCGGCCATCGAGGAAGGCGTGCGGATCGTGCCGCTCGTGACCCCGGTCGCGGTGCGGACGGAGCACGGTCGGCTCACGGGCCTCACCTGCCTCCACAACCGCCTCGGCGACCCCGACGCCTCGGGGCGGCGCGCGCCGGTTGTGATCGAGGGCTCCGGGGAGACCTTCGACCTCGACACGCTCATCGTGGCGATCAGCGAAGGCTCGGACACCGACTGCGTCACGGTGGCCGGCGAGAACCGCCTGACCACGACCTCGAAGGGGACGGTGAAAGCCGACCCGGTGACGATGGTCACCAACCGCCCCGGCGTCTTCGCCGGCGGCGACGTGGTCACCGGGCCGAACACCGTCGTCGACGCGATCGCCGCGGGCAAGCGCGCGGCGGTGGTGATCGACCGGTACCTCCGGGGCGAGCCGCTCGTCCAGCCGGAGCGCGCGCGGCTGCCGCAGGACTTCGTCGCACCCGTGGCCACGCCCGAGGGCGAGGCCGCGGCGGCGGACCGCGTCGAGACCCCGCGCCTCTCCCGGGAGGCGCGCCGGCGCAGCTTCGCGGAGGTGGAGATGGTCCTCTCTCCCGCCGAGGCCATGCGGGAGTCGCGCCGCTGCCTGCGGTGCGACCTCGCGTTCACCGAGCCGCGGCCCGGAGCGGGCGCGGAAGGAGGCGCGGCATGATCGAGCTCACGATCAACGGACTGCCGGTCACGGTCGAGAAGGGGACGACCGTCCTCGAAGCCGCGCAGTTCCTGGGCTTCCCGATCCCCACGCTCTGCCACATGGAGGGGCTCACGCCCTACGGCGCGTGCCGCCTCTGCGTGGTGGAGATCGGCGAGGGGGAGCGGGCGAAGCTCGTCACCTCCTGCACCTATCCCGCGGAGCCCGGGCTCAAGGTGCGCACGGCGTCGAGCCGCGTGGTCCGGGCGCGGAAGATCATCATCGAGTTGCTCCTCGCCTCGTGCCCGCAGTCGAAGGAGATCCAGGACCTCGCGAGCGCGCACGAAGTGAAGCAGCAGCGGTTCCGGCAGGAGTACGAGGACTGCATCCTGTGCGGCCGCTGCGTGCGCATGTGCGAGGAGCAGATGATGGCGAAGGCCATCGGGTTCTCCGGCCGCGGCGAGACCCGGAGGATCGGCACGCCCTTCGACAAGAAATCCGAAGCGTGCCGGACCTGCGGCGGCTGCGTCTACGTCTGCCCGGCCTGCAGCCTGCGCTGCACCTACAACGAACCGGAGAAGGCGATCTGCGGCGGCTGCGCCAACCTGTCGCCGCCGTGCCTCGATAAGGAGCAGTTCGACGACATGATGTGCTTCATGTCGCCGTGCGTGGCCTGTGAGATCAAGCGATAGCGAGTCGTCGAGGAGGGTGCCATGTCGCTTTCGAGAGTGAATTCTTCCGCCGCGACCCTGACGAAGAACCGGACCGAGGAGTCGATCGTCCCGACCTCGGGGATGTGCGTGACCTGCGTGGACGGGTGCATCGGGATGTGCGAGATCGGGAAGTCCGCCTACCGCGGCCATGAGGTGATCTACCCGCAGCCGTTCGGGGTGATCACCACCGCCGGGGAGAAGACCTACCCGGTGGACTACTCGCACTTCAACATCATGGGGACGGCGGTGGGGGCCCACGGCCTCCCGGAGGACAGTGACCGGGCCATCTTCCCGGCGGTGGACCTCGGGGTCCGCCTCGGCCACGACAAGGGGATCAAGTTCCGCTACCCGTGGATCATCCCCGGCATCGGCTCGACGAACGTCGCCAAGAACAACTGGGAGGGCATCGCCATCGGCTCGGCGCTCGCCGGCACGGGACTCACGATCGGCGAGAACGTCGTCGGCATGGACCCCGAGGCGGTCATCAAGGACGGTCACGTCGTGGACACCGTCGACCTGAAGAACCGCGTGCGGCTCTACAAGGAGAACCAGCGCGACGGCTACGGCGCGATCATCGTCCAGGCGAACATCGAGGACACGCGCCTCGGCACGCAGGAGTACGCGATCGAGAAGCTCGGGGTTTCGATCGTGGAACTCAAGTGGGGCCAGGGGGCGAAGGACATCGGCGGCGAGGTGAAGATCCGCGACCTCGGAAAGGCCCAACTCCTCCACAAGCGCGGCTACATCGTGCTGCCGAACCCCACGGACCCCCACGTGATCAAGGCGTTCGAGCGCGGGGCTTTCAAGGAGTTCGAGCGCCACTCGCGCGTGGGGATGGTGTCGGAGGAGGGGTTCGCCTCCCGCGTCGCGGAACTCCGCAAGGCCGGCGCGAAGTACGTCTTCCTGAAGACCGGCGCCTACCGCCCCATCGACCTCGCCCGGGCCGTGAAGTGGTCGTCGAAGTACGGGATCGACCTCCTCACCGTGGACGGCGCCGGCGGTGGCACCGGCATGAGCCCGTGGCGCATGATGAACGAGTGGGGCGTCCCGCCGGTGGAACTGCACTCGATGCTCTACGACTACCTCGAGATGCTCCGGAAGCGCGGCGAGAAGGTGCCCGACGTGGCGGTGGCCGGCGGCTTCACCTTCGAGGACCAGATCTTCAAGGGGCTCGCGATGGGGGCGCCGTACGTGAAGCTCGTGGGGATGGCGCGCGCGCCGATCGCCGCCGCCATGGTGGGGAAGACGATCGGCCGGGCGATCGCCGAGGGCCAGCTCCCGGTCTACGTGGAGCGCTTCGGGTCGAACCGGGACGACATCTTCGTCACCTCCGCGGACCTTCGGAAGGACCTCGGCGACCTCGCCTTCGAGCGGCTGCCCACCGGCGCGATCGGGCTCTACACCTACTACGAGCGCCTGGCCCAGGGGCTCCGGCAGCTCATGGCCGGGAGCCGGAAGTTCGGCTGCTCCCACATCGCCCGCTCCGACATCGCCGCGCTGACGAAGGAGGCCGCCGATCTCTCCGGCATCACCTACATCATGGACGTGGACCACGAGGAGGCCAAAGCCCTGATGAACGGCTGATCGGGTCCGAGGGCGGGAAGAACGACCCTGGGTCAATCTTCCCGCCCTCGGCGTTCGCGGGGCCGGCCGATGGCCCGGTTTCCCGGGAGCTCAATGGCGAAGCGGCGGGGCGGAAGCCGAGGCTGATACCGCGGGCGTCGGGGGGGCGCCTGCCGCGGCCGGCGGAACGGCAGTAGACGGCCGGGTTGTCCCAGCCCCCGCCGCGGTCGACCCGGAACGACGCGGCGCCCTCCGTCCACGCCGTCCCGTCGCCGGGAGCCCCCTCGTAGTCGTCGTGCCACCGGTCCCCGCACCACTCCCACACGTTCCCGTGAAGGTCGAAGAGACCCCACCGGTTCGCACGCCGCGTCCCCACCTCCCGCGCGCTGTCGCCCCACGGCCGCCCGAACCACCCGCACTCCCCGAGCCCCGCCTCGTCATCGCCGAAGCAGTACTCCGTCGTCGATCCCGCCCGGCACGCGTACTCCCACTCCGATTCGCTCGGAAGCCGCACCGCGAGCGGCCCCCGACCCGACAACCACTCGCAGTACCGCCGCGCGTCGTCCCATCTCACGTCCGCCACCGGATGGTGATCGCCCGGTGAGCATTCGCTCCGCTCGTGCTCCGGGTCGAACCGGGCGTACTGGGAATTGGTTACCTCGGTCGCGGCCAGCCAGTACGGCCGCGCGATCCGCACCCAATGAACCGGCGCCTCCCTCCCCTGCGGCCCCGGCTGCTTCCCCCACGGCAGCTTGAACCGCGCGCAGAGCCACCCGAGCAGATCCCCCCGGTCCAAACCGAACCACGACCCCATGCGGAAGTAGCCGGCACCGATCTCGATGAACCGGACCCCCTCGATCTCGACCTCGCGCCCCGTCGGCCCCCCCGCCGGCGGAAACCCGTGCGCGACCACGTACTGCACCGGCGGCAGGTCGAGCGCCGTCCAGACGATCACCCCCACCCCCGCGAGGAGCACCCCGACCCCGACGATGACGAGGAAGAGCCGCATCGAGCCTGAGGATACCCCGCCCCGGCCGTGACAATCCCGGCGATTTGACCCAGGGTCAGATCGCCGGCTCCCGAGGTTCCTCCGTCTCCAGTCGGCCGAGGGCGGCGAGGCTCTCCAGATCGCCGAGATCCGCGGGCGCGTACCGGCGGAACAACGCGCGGACCGCATCGAGTGCGCCGGGATCGGCCTGCCCCAGCATGCGAGCGACGTCAGCGATGTCCTGGACCCGTCCCGAACGGAGCTTCATCAGCACGAGGTGACGCAGCGGCAGGATCGGCAGCCCGCTCGCATCCCGGTTGGCCTGGGCCTCGCGAAGCGCGTCGTCCCACCACTCCTCCCTCCCCTCGATGACATCGATCTCCGCTCCGTCGGTCGCCCGCCACGAGGAGCCGCCGATGCTCAGCTCCCCGAGTTGCGTGAAGCCGGCGCGAGAGAGTCGGTCGCGCACGTCCCGCGCGTCGCCGGCCCGGACCGCCACGTCCAGATCCCGGGTGGCGCGTTCCGGCATGTAGAGACGCGTGGCGGCCGCGCCGACGACCGCCCACGGGAGGGGCGAGAGGACCCCGGTGAGATCCGGCCAGGCCATGACGGTCGTCCTCCTCCGCAGGAAGGAAGCTGCGCTGCCCGTGCCCCGCCGCTCACGCCTTCGGGCGAGGTCGATCAGGGTCCTTCGAACCAGGATGCGGTCGTCGGTCGTCATCGGCGCAGTTCCCGAGACTCATGGTACCGCAGGCCGGACGGGAACCGCATCGGGATCCGGGCCTCGCGGCGGACGTGCTGCTCCACGCCTGACAGGCGGACGAGAAAGCCATGAAGGCCTTCCTGACCTGGCACGACCGGGCCTTCCGGAAAACGCATGACCTCGTGGAAATCGGGGAGGCCGTAGCCGAGCTTCCGCCCGCCATCGAACCGCTGCTCCGGCGGGCCGCCGCACTGACCGAGTACGCGTTCCGCTTCCGATATCCCGGGGACCCCGACGAGCCGGATCCCGGCGAAGCCTCCCTGGCCCTC
>JALOQY010000339.1 GCA_025459285.1 Planctomycetota bacterium
GCCGCCTGGGGGGGGCAGACCGGAAAGCTCCTGCGGGCACCGGGCTTCGCGGAGCCGGCCCCCTTCCCGGCGCCGGCCCAGCCGAGCGGGCTCGAGCTGCTTCCCGGCGGGCGCGCGCCCCGGGCCGGTGAACTCGTGCGGCTGCCGGAACTGGCCGGGACGCTCGTCGCCGTGGCCGAGGGGGGGCGGGACGCCTTCTACCGGGGGGAGTTCCCTCGCCGGGCCTCGGAGCACGTGCGGCGGTACGGCGGCTGGCTCGCCCCCGAGGACTTCGCCGCCCACCGTTCCACCTGGGAGCGGCCGCTCTCCGTCGACTACCGGGGCGCGACCCTCTGCGAGTGCCCGCCGAACGGACAGGGTCTCGCCGCGCTCCTCGCCGCCGGGCTCGCCGCGGGCTTCGACCTCGGCGCGGCCCCGGAGGACCTCCGCGTTCACCTGCTCGTCGAGTGCATGCGCCTCGGCTTCGCGGACGCCTTCGCCTTCGTGGCCGACCCGGACTTCGCGCCGGCGCCTCTCGACCGGCTCCTGTCGGAGGACTACCTCGGCGCGCGCCGCCGCGCGGTGGACCCGGAGCGCGCGGCCCCGGCGGTCGGCCCGGGGCTTCCCGCCGCGGGGTCCGACACGGTCTACGTCGCCGCGGTGGACGGCGAGGGGAACGCGGTGAGCCTGATCCAGAGCCTCTTCATGGGAACGGGCACCGGCCTCGTCGTGCCCGGCACGGGGGTGAGCCTGCAGAACCGCGGCGCGGGCTTCTCGCTCCGGCCGGGCCATCCGAACGCACTCGCGCCGGGGAAGCGCCCGTACCACACGATCATCCCCGCGCTGCTCACGCGGGACGGAGAACTCGCGGCCTGTTTCGGGGTCATGGGCGGGACCATGCAGCCGCAGGGCCACCTCCAGGTGCTGTCGGCGCTGCTCGACCGGGGGATGGACCCGCAGCAGGCGCTCGACGCCCCGCGGTTCCAGATCCCCGGCGGGTGGACGGAGAAGCCCTCCGGCGCGCTCCTCGTGGAGGACGGCTTCGATCCCGGGGTGCTCGAGGGTCTCGCCCGGCGCGGCCATGCGCTCGGGATCGTGTCGGGCCGGGACCGCGGCCGGATGGGCGGCGGCCAGGTGATCCTGCGGGACCCCCGAACCGGCGTCCTCTCCGGCGGCAGCGACCCGAGGAAGGACGGCTGCGCCGCGGGCTACTGACCGCTCCGCCTCCGATCACGGGGCGAAGCCCGCTCCCAGTCTCCCGGCGGTGTCCCGCAGGCGCGCGTCGAGCGACCAGAGGCGGCATCCGGAGATCAGGGCCGAGGCAAGGAGGTGGACGTCGACCCACCCCAGTCCGGTTCCCATGAGGCGGTGGACCTCGATCAGCGTCAGGACCTCATCGTGGCCGGCGACCGGGAGCCGGGGGAGGCTTGCGAGGAGCGAGAGGACGTTGCGCCGGCTTCGGAGGTTCCCGCATGCGAGTTCGCCCGCCACGAAGGGGTGGCACGCCACGTCGCCATCGAGAAGAAGCTCCGCGAGCGGGGCGAACCCCTTGCGGAAGTGCTGCACCCAGACCGATGTGTCTACGAGGATCACGATCCGGTAGCCGTCCGGCGACGTGGGACGTCGCGGAGCTTCGGCTCGGTGCCGCCGAGCCGCGCCAGCCGCTCAGCGCTTTTCCGGGCGATGAGCGCCTCGAGCCCGAGCCGCACGAGCGCGGTCTTCTCCCGGATCCCGCAGAGTTCGGAGGCCCTGGCTATCAGTTCATCATCGAGATTGATGGTTGTTCTCATGTGGCTCCAATGCATCCTCAATGGCCACACAATGTCGCATGTTCGGAGCATCCGCGTCAAGGGGCGGGGCGGTCCGGCGCGGGTTTCGGTTCCGCCCACCGACAAACTCTCCGGCCGCACCGGGGCCGACAACGAGGCCGCGCGGGATTACTGCTCACGCTCTGGGTCCAGGCGCTGGTCTGCACCACGCTCAATGCCAGTGGCCCGTCGCCGAGCGGCCTCCAATCGCGCGGAGGCTTACGGCGTCTGGCTGCTAGCCCGCATTTCTCGTGCGCCAAGAAGCTTGGACTGACAGGAGAGGATGCAGAGATGCCGCCTTGATGGCCAGTAGCGGATCCCAGCAGGTGCGAGTCCTGCTCGGAAAGGTCAGGCCAGACCATCCGGAAGCGAGTCTTGCGTGGCGCGGGGGTGACCCCGGCTGCGAAGCGTAGACAGCGAGGACATGGGCCGCGTTATCGAGCCCCGAGACAAGGGTACATGTGGGAGCCGACGCCGTGAGAAAGGCGGAAGGCCACGGGAGGACGCCGGCAGATGGTCGAGGCGACCCTCCTCCCACCGGGGTCTGAGACCGGGGCACGTGTCCAAGGGATCCCCAGGAACTTGGGAGACCTCCTCACTTCCCGCCGACAACTTCGGGCTGGACTCCCGGTGAACCAACGCCAGGCCGCGGGGCCGCTCGGGCTGCGCCACCCCGCGGAGATACGAGACCGAGCAGCCTACGGACGGGTACCGGACGCCAAGGGAAACCGGAGGCGCCGGGAAGGGTGGGGAGGAGTCGGAGCATCCCATAGTACCGACGAAGCGGGGGAACCATCCCGAGGGACCCCGTGGAGGGAAGGGGATGCCGGACCGGGGAACCACTGGAAGGGAACGATGGCCGAAACGTCGAGTTCGGAAACTGTCTCAACGAAACTCCAGCGGGTAGCGGAACTGGCGAGGAAAGCACCCGACATGGTGCTCACCACCCTCGCCCATCACATCGACATCGACTTCCTTCGGGAAGCCTGGTACCAGACCCGGAAAGACGGGGCACCGGGCGTGGACGGAGTGACGGCGGAGGAATACGAAGCAGGACTGGAAGGGAATCTCCAGTTGCTGCTCGGCCGCTTCCATACCGGCACGTACCGGGCACCGCCGGTCCGCCGGACACACATCCCAAAAGGGGACGGAAAGAAGACTCGCCCAATCGGGATTCCGACCCTCGAGGATAAGGTGCTCCAGCGAGCGGTGAAGATGGTGCTGGAGGCCGTATACGAACAGGATTTCCTGTCCTGCTCCTACGGTTTCCGGCCCGGCCGCTCCGCGCATCAGGCGCTTCAGGCCCTGCGGGACGGTCTGATGGAGGTGGATGGGGGCTGGGTGCTGGAACTGGACATCCAGAGCTTCTTTGACACTCTGGTCCACGGGCACCTGCGAGCCTTCCTCGACAAGAGGGTACGCGACGGCGTGATCCGGCGCACGATCGACAAATGGCTGAAAGCGGGGGTCATGGAGGACGGACAGCTTTTCCACCCGGACTCCGGCAGCCCGCAAGGGGGCGTGATCAGCCCCATGCTGGCCAACATCTATCTCCACGAAGTCCTGGACCTCTGGTTCGAACAGCAGGTCAAGCCGCGGATGCGGGGCCGCACGACGATCGTACGGTACGCCGACGATGTGGCCATGGTCTTCGAGCGGGAAGATGATGCGCAGCGAGTACTCGCCGTCCTCCCGAAGCGATTCGGGAAGTACGGTCTGACACTTCACCCCGAGAAAACCCGCCTGCTGGACTTCCGGCGGCCGGGCAACCGGCCCCGCGACGGTGGGACCGTCCCTCCGGGGACCCCGAGGAGCTTCCAGATGCTGGGGTTCACCCACTACTGGACCCGCTCCCGGCGCGGTTTCTGGGTCGTGAAGCAGAAGACGGATGCCAAGCGGTTCAGCCGCGCACTGCGAGCCCTCAACCAATGGTGCCGGACGGTGCGGCACCAGCCGGTCTGGTGGCAATCGGAGTGGCTGGGCCTGAAGCTCCGGGGGCACTTCGCGTACTACGGCCTGACGGGCAACTTCGACGCCCTTGATCGCTTTCGCCGGGCGGTCATCCGGATCTGGCGGAAATGGCTGTCCCGACGCTCGCAGAACGGGTACGTGAACTGGGACCAGATGAACTTGGTCCTGGTTCATTCTCCCCTGCCTGCGGCGCGCGTCGTCCACTCCGCCTACCGTAAGTAGCGAGTCTCCGGTCTGAAGAGCCGGATGCGGGAATCCTGCACGTCCGGATCCGTGGGGGGTCCGGTGGGCGACCACCGGGCCTACCCGACACCGGGCGCGCGGAGCGTACAAGCACATCCCGTGCGCCCGGCGGCCCCGAGGCGTACGGATGACCTTCATCTTCCGGACACCCTGTCCTGAGCGAGAGATCGTCGTTCAGGCCAAGGAGACTTCGTGCGACTCCGACCGGAGGCCGGCGCAGACGGCCTCGGGTCGGGAGCGGGCTCCGGGGGAGCCCGCGATCGTCGCACGAGGAGGTGACCTTGATCCGGTCGCCGACGAGGAACGACGCCGGCATGGACGACGAGATCCGCTCAGCCTGTCGGGGCAAAGGGTCGCACCGTGGAGATCGTCCCTGGCCCCGACGGGCTGCTGAATTGCCTTGACGGGAAGGAACAGGCGCGCCTATAAGGTCCGGGGGACGCGAAACCGGCCGCGCCGGATACCCTTCGCGATCCCCGCCGCCAACGTGAAGCGGATCCGCGAACCGGTTCTCGACACCTATCTGCGCGACATCAACGAGGTGCCGCTCCTCACGGCCTCCGAGGAGAGGGCCCTGGCGGCGCTTGTCCGCGTGGGAGACATGGAGGCGCGCGAGAGGATGATCCGCGCGAACCTCCGTCTGGTCGTCTCCATCGCCAAGAACTACATGAACCGGGGCCTCTCCTTCCTCGATCTCATCGAGGAGGGCAATGTCGGCCTCCTCAAGGCCGTCGAGCGCTTCAACCCGGCGGAGGAGTGCCGATTCTCGACCTATGCCACGTGGTGGATCAAGCAGTCGATCCGCCGGGCGCTCGTGAACACGGCGAAGACGGTGCGGATTCCCTCCTACATGGTGGAGATCCTCACGCGGTGGAAGAACGCCCAGATGGACCTCACGTACCGGCTGGGGCGCCCTCCTTCGCCGCGGGAGATCGCCGAGGAGCTGGAGATCCCGGCCGGGCAGGAGGGGATCATCCAGCGCGTACTCAGGGCCACCCAGAGCGCCGGCCCCGCGGTGAGTCTCGACGCCCTCCTCGACGACCGGGATGCGCTCGAGGATCGGCACGTGAGCCGCCCGGACGACGCGGCCCTGCGAGAATCGGAGAAGGACCGCGTCCGTCGCCTTCTGGATCAGCTTCCGGCGCGGGAGGCCGAGATCCTGCGCCTGCGGTTCGGGGTCGACCTGCCGGAAGCCCTGACCCTGGAAGAGGTCGGCGAGCGGGTCCACCTCACCCGCGAACGCGTCCGCCAGATCGAGGCGGAAGCCCTGGAGCGCCTCCGCAAGTACGAGCGTCGCGAGTCGCACTTCGCCTGATCCGCCCCTCCCGGCGCCTCACCGCCCGAGGACCTCCTCGTAGAAAGCCTCGTAGAGGCTGACGATGGCCGGCTCGGAGTAGCGGGAGACCACGCTCTCCCGCGCCGCGCGACGGAAAGCCGCGTGGCGCTCCGGGTCCGAGAGCAGGCGCACCAGGAACTCCGCCATGCAGCGCGGCTCCCCGACTCCGCACAGGTGACCGTTCACGCCGCTCGTGACCACCTCCGGCATGCCCCCCTGCTCGGTCCCCACGACCGGAGTGCCGCTGCTGAGGGCCTCCAGCGCTGCGAGGCCGAAAGACTCGAACTCGCTCGGCAGGAGGAACGCGTCGGCCACGCGGAGGAGCCCTTCGATCGCCTCCTGCTGGCCGGCGAAGATCACCTGCTTCCGGATGCCAAGTTCCGAAGCCTGCTCCGCCGCCCGCGGCAGCTCGGGTCCGTCGCCCACCAGCACGAGCCGCGCTGGCATCTTCCCGGCGAGCAGCGCGAAGCACCGGATCACATCCGGGATCCGCTTCACCGGCCGGAAGTTGCTCGCGTGGACGATGAGCTTCTCCTCCGGCCGCGCGAACCGCGCCCGATGGGCGGCATCCTCTCCGGGAGAGAAGCGGTCCGTGTCCACGAAGTTCGGGATCACCCGGATCTCCCGGCCCACGGCGAAGGACCGCTCCGTCTCGCGCTTCAGCCACTCCGAGACCACCGTGACGCCGTCCGATTGCCGGAGTCCGAACCGAGTGATCTCCGCGTAGGCCTTCTCCGCGCCGACGAGCGTGATGTCCGTGCCGTGCAGGGTGGTCACGACCTTGATCTTCTTGTCCGCGGGCAGCATCTGTCGCGCGAGGTAGGCCGAGATCGCGTGGGGAATCGCGTAGTGGGCGTGCACCAGATCCAGCCCCGTCTCCTCGACGACCTCCATGATCTTGCTGGCCAGAGCCAGGTCGTAGGGCGGGTACTTGAACAGCGGGTAGGAGGAGACCTCGACCGCGTGGTAGTGCAGATTGAGGCGGAACTCACGGAGCCGGAAGGGCGGCGCGTAGGAGATGACGTGGACCTCGTGATCCCGTTTCGCGAGGGCCTGCCCGAGCTCCGTGGCGATCGCTCCCGAGCCGCCGAAAGTTGGATAGCAGACGATCCCGATCCTCATGACCGCCTCCCGCAGATCGCGAGCGGATCCAGCACCGGCACCGGCCCCCGGCTGAAGTACGGCTCGCCGTAGTCGGCGCCGATCAGCGACCCGTAGTGACGGAATCGGGCCGCGAGCTTCTCGAGGAAGTCCGGCGCGCTGATGTTCGTCGCCGGCTCCTTCGAATCCGGATCGTGGAACTGCGACCGGTAGCATCGCACGGCCTCCATCCGTTTCGCCCACACGCTCGTCACGTCGAGGACGAATGTCGGAGGGAAGGCGGTGTGGTTCATGTAGTGGACGAGGGCCCGCGGCCGGTGGGGGGGAGACCCGGTGACGATGCGATGGAAACCGGAAGGGTAGATCGCCGCCGAGACGATCCGTCCGACGACCGCGTGGTCCGGGTGCAGGTCGTCCACGTAGGGCGCCGCCACGAGAGCCGGGCGGTGCTTCCGGAGGGCCTCGATGGCGAGAAGGCGCGCCTCGATGGTCTCCGTCAGCCGACTGTCAGGGAAGCCGAGATTCTCACGGCAGGCGATCGAAAGCACGCGATCCGCGGCCGCCGCTTCCGCGGCGCGGATCTCCGGCGTCCCGCGTGTGCCGGCTTCCCCCCGCGTGAAGTCCACGATGGCCGCGCGAAGGCCGGCCTCCGCGCACCGCGCCAGAAGGCCCCCCGCCGCGAGTTCGGCGTCGTCCGGGTGGGCGGCGAAAACAAGGACGTCCATATCCATGATCTAGTTCTCCCGACCCGAGAGGAAGACCGCCAACTCGCCCTGCGGGTGCTCCACGAGCACACGCACCAGATCTCGAACCAGGCCCGGGCCGTGCCGGGCCAGGAACGGAAGCGGCGAGAGGATCCGCTCCTGCCTTTCTCCCCGTGGCACGAGATGGTTGAGCACGGTACGCCTCCGTTCCTCCCCCCGCCCGGTCACACGGTCCATCGCCCGCCGGGCGTGGGCCCGCAGGCGGTCGATCGACTGGCGCAACGCCTCCTCCGCGCCCGCCGCCTTCCGCGTGAGAACCTCGTCCACCCGCTCCGCCGCCGCCCGGACCGCCGGGTACGCCTCCGCGAGCGCCCGCTCCACATCGGAGAGGGCCCGCTCGAACTCCACCGGGCTGCTCCCCGCTCCGGCGAGCGCCGCTTCACCCCCGGCGAGCACTCGGGCCAGATCCACACCGAACGCGGCCAGGGCGCGCTCCACCTTTCCTTCCACGAGCGTGACACTCGCACGGGGGAGCAACGGCGGCGCCAGGACGCCGAGCAGAGCATGGGCTGGCGCCACCTGCCGGCAGTAGGCGCCTTCGGAAGGTCCGACGACGTGACCCGCCACGGGCAACACGAGATTCTGGGCGAGGACTCGCGTCACCACGTCGAAGGAAACGCGATTTGGATCGTCCGGTATCTCGCTGATCGCCTCCGGCCTGGTCCGCCGACCGCTGTCCACACGAAAGAGCGGGATCGGCGCGATCGTGAGCGGGCCGGGGCCGCAGGCCCTGCGGATGGCGCCGGGGTCGTTTCGCACGAGGTCCACGAGCGGTGTCGCGGCGGACCGGAACAACCACGGCTCCACGACGACGAGCCCTTCCCAGCCCGCCCACTGGGCGAGAATGCCCGCGAACCAGCGGCCGAGAGACGGCGCGAGGCACGCGAGGAGGGGCGCCGTCGCGGCGCCACGGTGCTGCGTTCCGTCGAGTGCCGCATCCACTTCCGCGAGAAGTGCGGCGGCATGGGGTCCCGGGTCGACTTCCGACAGCATCCGGCCGTCGGGTGCAATCGGGAGCCGAAACGTCCTGAATTCATCGGACCGGTCGACAAGGTTGACCCTGTTCACCTCGTCGAGGTCGTGGTCCTCGGAGGCCACCCAGAAGACCGGCACGACGGGCACCCCGGTTTCCCGCGCGAGCGCTTTCGCCCGCGCCACGGCGGTGAGCGCCTTCACGAGAGTGAACAGCGGCCCGCCGAGGAGCCCCGGTTGCTGCCCGGCGACGATCACGGCGGCCCGTGGATCCGCGAGGCGCATCGCCATCCGAACGGCCGCCTCCGGTGCGCCAATGGCGCGCTGGTAGGCGACGATCGCCTCCGCCGGCGCCCGCCGGCCCGCGGCAGCGGCGAGGTCCGGCCCGGGGCCTCCCGCACCGGAGGATAGGGCCACGCTCCTCATCGCGCCTTCCTCGATACCGTGACGAACCGCGGTGACTCCGCCCCGAAGGGCGATCCGCGAAGGTCTCCGCACCGGGCTTCCACGAGGAGGCCGGCGGTCCCGAGCATAGCCTCGATCTCCTCCGGCGCATAAAGGCGGACTGATTCCGTCCATTCCGCCGCGAGCCGATCACCGGCGTCGAGAACCCGGACGCGTTTCTCGATACGCCGGTCGTCCGGCGTCATCCGGCGGCTCTGGGTCACGCGCCGCCCGTCGCGAACGTCCACGCTCTCCGGCACCAGGTCCGCGATCACCCGGGCGCGGTTCGGCAGATCGAGGAGGAGCGCCCCGTCCGACCGCAGCACGCGCGCCGTCTCCGCGAGGACTCCCGCGTCCTCCGCCGATTCCGGAAAGTAGCCGAAGGAAGTGAAGAACAGACAGACCGCCTCGAACACCCCGGAGAACGGAAGCGCCCGCATGTCCGCGCGGGCCAGAACCGGACCTCCGCCGCGGAGGAAGGCCTCGGCCACCAGTTCCTCCGAGAGGTCGACGCCGATCACGCGCGCGCCGAGCGCGGCCAGGGCTCGCGCGTGGCGACCCGCGCCGCAGGCCAGATCGAGCACCCGCGCGCCAGGCGACAGGTCCGGACCACGCCGCGTCAGGCAGCACCCTGGCGAGGTCCGCCCGCATGGCCAGGGTGGCCTGCTTGACCGCCTCCTCCCAGCGGTCCTCGCCGTACCGCTCGCGCCAGGCCTCCTCCGCGAAAGCGAAGATGATCCCGCGCGAGGAGTTGACGATGGCCCCGTGGCCGTCGGCTCCGAAGGCCCGCCGCAGGGCATCGGCCTTCCCGCCCTGGGCGCCGTAACCCGGCAGCAGGAACGGCGTCCTCGGCATCGCCGCCCGAAGCGCGGCGGCCTGCTCGGGGAAGGTCGCGCCGACGACCGCGCCCACGGCGCTGAAGCCGCGCGTGCCGACGTGCGGCTCGGACCAACCGCGTACCAGCCCGGCCACCGCGTCGTAGACCTTGCCGGCGGCGAGGGGCAAGTCCTGCACGTCCTTCGAGGACGGGTTGCTCGTCTTCACGAGCAGAAAACACCCCTTTCCCTCCGGGACGCGCTCGAAGAAAGGCGCAAGGCTGTCGAGGCCGAGATAGGGACTGAGGGTCACGGCGTCGGCCTGCGCCGCGTCGAACACGGCCCGAGCGTATGCCTCCGCGGTCGGACCGATGTCCCCCCGCTTCGCGTCAGCGATCACGATCAGGCCTTTCGCCTTCGCATGGGCCACGGTCTCCTCGAAGGCCCGGTACCCTTCGAACCCGAGAGCCTCGTAGAAGGCGAGGTTCGGCTTCACCGCCGGGACGAGCGGGGCGACGACGTCGATGACCCGGGCGCCGAACTCGGCCAACGCGCCCGCGGCCTGCGCGAGGGTCGGAGTGGCCGAGGGTCGCAGTGAACGCGGCAGGCTCTCGTACCGCGGGTCGATTCCCACGAGGGCGGGCGTGCCCTTCCCTTCGATAGCCGCGATGAGTCGGTCGGCGAAGTTCATGCCGCGATGGTAGTCGCGACAGTGACCGCCCCGGAGGGGATTCAGGGACGCAAGCAGCCCGTCGGGGCCAAGGACGATCTCTGCGGTGCGACCCTCTACCCCGACAGGCTGCCCGCGGCGAGAATCGCGTCGCGGTTCGCCGCCGGGGGCGCCGGTGCAAAGGGCAGGGCGAGCGTGAACTTCGCCCCCTCCCCGGGCCGGCTCTCGACCCAGATGCGACCACCGTGGGCCTCCGCAACGAGGCGGCAGAGCGGCAGCCCCAGGCCGATCCCGGCGGGTTTCCCGGTCAGGATGTCTCCCAGCTGTCGGAACCGCTCGAAGATGACGGGCTGGAGTTCCGCGGGGATCCCCGGGCCCTCGTCGACCACCGAGACGCGGACCTCCTGCCCGAAAGGACGGATCTCGATCTCGATCCGCCCTCCGGAGCCCGAGAACTTGATCGCGTTCCCGAGGAGCGCACCGAGAGCGCGAGCCAGCCATGCCCGGTCTCCGGAGACCTTCGGCAGAGCCGGTGATATGAGGAGGCCCGGCTGGATTCCCTTGCGGCGGAGACTCTCGACCTGCGCCTCGAGTACCTCCTCCGCGAGCGCCGCGAGGCTCACGGGTTCGTGACAGAACGTGGCCTGGCCGGCCTCGATGCGGGAGACATCGAGCAGCAGCGACAGGCGCTCCGTGAGTCGCAGCGACTCCTGGTGGATGATCGAAAGGAACTCGGGGAGCGGTTCCGGCAGACTCGAGCCCCTCGTCGCGATGAGGATCTCGGAGAAGGACCGGATCGACGTGAGGGGCGTGAGCAGCTCATGCGAAATCGTCGAGAGGAACTCGTCCTTCAAACGGTCCACTTCCTTCAGCTCCCGCAGTGCGGAGCGCAGTTTCTCGGTCCTCTCGTCCACCTTCTGCTCGAGGTCCCGGTTCAGATTCTCGATCCTCTCCACGAGGCGCGCGTTCTGGAGCGCCACGGCGGCCTGGCCGGCAAGCGCGGAGAGGAATCTCTGCTGTTCCGCTCCGTCGGACCACGGCTCCTCCATGGAGTAGGCCACGAGCAATCCGGCGAGTCGGTTCCCGATCATGAGGGGAGCCGTCAGCAGCGCCGCGATCCGGGGATCGTGACGCCGCACGCGTTCCAGGATGTGCGGCTCCTCCTCCGGCGTTGCCCGCAGACCGGACCCCTGGACGAGCCGGAAGAGAAGAGATTCTCCGCCGGGGGCGAGGACCGCTTCGCACAGAGGATCGCGCAGGAGGCCTTTGACCACCTTCTCCAGCAGCCGGCTGCCGTCGGAAGCGACGAGCAGGAGCGAGGCATGGGTGATGCCGAGGCACGTCGCGGCAGAGTCGAGGGCTGCCTGGAGCAGGCGATCTTCGTCGAGCAGGGATCCGACGACGCGACCGTACTCGTTCAGGACGGTGAGCTCCCTGACGCGGTCGCGCAGACGATTCTTCATCTCATTCACGTCGGAGTAGCGCTGGAGGACCTCGATGTTGGAGTCGACCGCGCGACGCAACAGGTCCTCCGACGTGGAGATCCTTGCCGTGTCCTCGTCGGTCCGGACCTCGGAGACCACCGGACCACCGGGCATCGGCGAGGGGCGGGCGCCGACGAACCGGCTCAGGGTGCGCTCGAGGATCTCCCCCATGGAGGTCTGGCCGCCCTCGATGCGGTACTGCCCGGAGATGTGATCGAGCATGCGGCGGGAGACCGCGGTGAAGGCCTCGAAGACGCCCCGGCCTTCCGTGGCAACCGTCTCGAAGGCGGGGACCCGGCGGTCATTGAGAAGCCGGATCAGCTCCTCGGTGGGCACGACCTCCGGGAGGTCCTGCTTGTTCAATTGCAGGACCATCGGGATCGTCTTGTAGTCGATCCCGTTCGCCGCGAGGTTCTCCTTCAGGTTCTCCAGGGCGGCGATGTTGTTCTCGAGCTGGCCGCGACTGGAGTCCACGACGAGGATGATGGCGTCGGCTCCGGTCAGGACGTACTTCCGGGTCAGGTTGTACTT
>JALOQY010000340.1 GCA_025459285.1 Planctomycetota bacterium
GTCGTAGGCCACGAGCCGTGGCTCGTCGTTGTCGTAGCCGTAGTCGGCCACCCCGATCGCGAAGGAGTCCGTGGTGCCGTTGAGGAACGTGACGAGGAACGGATCCGAGCTGTAGGAGTTGGCCTCGTTCCGATAGAGGACGTTCGACACCACCCACGGGCTGATCGCGTCGGGGATCGTCACCACGTCGAACTTCGAGTCCGCCGGGTCCGACGCCAGATACTGGATCTTCAGGTCCGTGAAAACGAGCTCGGTGTAGGTCACCGGGCTCGACACGGTCCCGGCCGTGACGCTCTCGAAATCGATCGTGCCCGCGAGGGTCTCGCCCGAGGCCAGACCGGCCAGCAGCAGTCCCAACACTATTCCTGCCCAACGCTTGCGACCCATGTCAGCTCCTTTGTGGCATCCCGTCAACAAGAAGACTCGCCCGAAGGCGAGCCCTCAACAAGCAATTGTAGGACCAAACGTTCGGGAGCGTGTGAATCTTGCTCCAGGAGCCGCGCGGATGGCGTCTGCCACGATCGACGGGTGCCCCGCCGGATTGCCCGCGCGGCCAGGACCCCGACCGGGCGGTGGCGTCCAGTGGAAAGGACGATCCCTCACGGGATGTCCTTCAATCTGGACAGCGGTTCCCGGGCCTTCGACGCGGGGCGGGTGCCTGTGCTCCGGATGCCGGCCCGCCCGCGAGGGCCCCGGACGCTCGAGGACCGCAGGGTTGGCGGCGGGTCTCCCGGGCCGCACTCCGCGCCGGGTCGTTCCCCTGCCCCCCCGGCGACGTCCTCGTCATCGCCGGGAGGAAGCCCTTTCCGGGCCCCGCCGCGGGGCTGCGGGGTGGTAACATTCCCTCCGTCGAGCGGCGCGGTGCGCCGGGAGAGGTACGCTCATGGGGGTCCGCCGGGCGGCGGGACTCGTGTTCGCGGGGCTCCTCGTGATCGCTCCCGGAGCGGGATGCGGGGGATCGGCGGACGAGGGGGACGTGCATCCGGACCTCGCTCGGCTCCGGGCGCGTGTCGAGGAGATCCGGCCGGCGGTGGAGGAGGCGCTCGGGGAACCGCTCGGCGGGCCAGTCGTGGTGCGGCCGGCGAACATCCATGTCCTGGGGGCGCTGGCGATGTGCCGGGCGCTGCCCGCACCCGGAGTCCTGGATCCCGCGGAAAGCCGGGGCGCCCTCGGCTGGGTCCGCGAAGGGATCGCGCGGCGACTGGCCCTGTCGGGGAGGGGGCTGGAAGCGCTCTACTTCGCCTGCCAGATGCCGGTGGCCCCGGACCCGGCGGGTCGAACTCTCTTCGTCCTCGCCGAGCATGCGGAGCCCGGCCGTCCGCGGAAGGCTCTATGGGAGCAGCGCGGGGGCATCGACCCCCTCCTCGTGCGCGGACTGGTGGAGTGGTGGGCGGTCCGGCGGTCCGTCCCGGCCCCGCCGGCACCCGGCAGGTGGTCCGAGGAGACCGCCGTCCGCCTCGCCGTCCGGGACGCGATCGGACAGCGGGTCCTCATCCGGGTCGCGCCGCGGCTCGGCCTTCCGGCGGAGGCCGCCGGGCCGTCACCCCTGCCCGACCTGAAGGAGGTGACCGATCTGCGCCGGCGGCGGGAGTTCGCGCGCGGCGCCGCCTTCGACCTCGGCCTGCCGGAAGCGGCGCGGGCCTGGCTCGATCGCGCGGTGGCGGAGGCCGGGGAGCGCGCGGCCATGGAGCGAGCGCTCGGGGATCCGCACCGGACGCTCGCCGAACTCCTGGGGGGGGAGCGCGGCGAGCCCGCACTCCGCGCGCCGGCGTGGCGGCTGGCGGAGGTGCTCGGGGAGCACGGTACCCGGCTTCCGCTCTTGCCCATACCGCCGCTCATGACGCGGGCCGCCCTCTCCCCGGGCGCGGAGGACAAGGCCGGCCTCGTCCGGGAGGGATACCGGGTGAGAATCCCCGTCACGGACGGGAAGGCGCTGACGCCGGACATCGACGCGTTCCTCTTCCTTTCGGCGACGGATGGCGAAGCCCGCGAACTGTGCGCGGCCCTTGTCGAAGCGGAGAAGTCGACGGACCGCGACACGATGGCTTCGCCCGTGCCGCAGTCCATTCTCCGCGCGGACTGGACCACCTTCACCCTGCGAGGTCTGCCGGCCGACCGGGTCGAATGGCTCTCCGGGGGGCGAGCGTTCGAGGGTACGCAGACCGCGGCCTTCGTCGCCTTCGGGCCATACTGCCTGTGGCTTACGGTGGACGGGCCCCACGCTCTCCCGCTGAGCCTGTCGGGCCTCGCGAGCCGAGCCGTCTCCGCGGTGCTCGGGGACGGCGTGGCCCCGGAGCGCGAGCCGTGGGAGGAGCGCTTCGCGGCGTACGCGGCGGGGGGCCGGGCCGGACTGCGGCAGGCCCTCACGGACCCGGATCCCGCCATCCGGGCCCGGGCGGTCCGGCGGCTCGCGGATGAGAACCACCGCCCGGGGATCCCCTGGGCGGAGTACCGCGCGCTCCTGCTGGACCCGGATCCCGCGGTCCGGGTGGCCGCGCTCGGGGCCTTAAGCGGGTTCGAGACGGAGCGGGAGGAGTTCGACGATCTGCTCATCGATCTGCTCGACCACCCCGACCCCGCGGTCCGGGCCGAGGCGATCGCGCGTCTCTGGAACTTCGGTGACGACCTGCCCCGGCGGGCGACAGCCTATGCAAAGGCCCTCGCGGACCCCGTGGGGGCCGTGCGACTCTCGGCGGCGGAAACCGTGGCGATCGGACCGATCCCGCCGGAGGTGGTACCCGGGCTGCTCCGGCTCGTGGCGGAGGGGGTCCGGAGCCCCGCCATCTTCGCCCTGGAGCAGGCCGGCCCGGTCACCGCGCCGGCGATCCCCGTCCTCCGCGAGGCCCTCGCCTCCGACCTCCCCGCGGTGCGGGAGGCGGCGGCGAAGGCGCTGCGGGCGATCGACCCCGATGACTCGGACCTCATGGCCGAGGTGGCGCGCGTGCCAGGGAAGCCCGAAGACCGGTGAGGCGGGGGCGGCGCCGGACCCGGCGGGACCGGTCGGCCACGGGCAAAGCGGGTCATCGGGGTCCGCCACGACCGGGGAGTGGGCGGCGAACCGGGGGCGGGTGGCAACCGGGATGGCCGGGTCGGATCGGCTCGACCGGGGGGTGGGCAGAGGGTCCGCTCCGGGGCCGGGGCCCGCCGTGGCGCTACCCTGCGGCCGGGATCCCCAGCGCGGCCAGCACGTCGGCGGGATTCCTGGCGGTCTCCAGGGCCGACTTACGCGCCGGGTCGTTCAGGATCTTGCTGAGCGTGGCGAGCGCCTGGATGTGGGGGTGCGTGGTGCGGGGGTTCGCCACGAGGAGCACGAAGATGCGGCACGGTTTCCCGTCGATCGCCTCGTAGGGGACCGGGTTCTTCGTGATGCCCACGGCGGCGAGGAGCCCGGGGACGGCTTCGCATTTCCCGTGCGGGAGGGCGACGCCGCGGCCGATGCCGGTGGACATGACCTTCTCGCGCTCGAAGACCGCCTTCAGGACCTCCTCGCGGGCGGTCGGACCGCCGTCCCCGAGGGGCAGCGCGTCCACGAGCTGGCGGATGATCTCCTCCTTCGAGCCTTCCCGGAGGGGGACGAGAATCGACTGGGGCTGGAGGATCTGGCTCAGGTCCATGGGCTGAGGTCAGTATGCGGCCGGCGGCGGGCGGGGGCAAATTCCCCGCGGTGGAGGAGAGCGGTCGGAGACGGTCCGGGAGGGACGCCCGGCGTACGAATCAAAACGCGGCGGTCCGGAGACCGCCGCGTTTTGCGGTGGGCGAAGTCGAGAAACCGGACCCGGTGTGTCCCTCCAGGGTATCGGGAGTCGGCTCGGCTGAGGACGCCTTGCGGCATCCCCCGACCCTCATGGGGTTGACCCGGTCCTCCGAAGCGTTCGCAAACGCACGTAGCCGCTATTCGGTTCACGGCTCCCGCCTCGTCGTTCGACGACCTCGCGGGTTTCCGCACGTCCGCCAGCCGACGCCGGAGCGCCGGCGGCTTCCATGGACTTCGATCCCCCTCCAGGGTACGACCGGACCGACGCCGCCGAAGTCTCGTGAGACTTCAGCAACCCTCGTGGGATTTCTCGCCCCTACAGCGACAACAGCGCGGGAGGTCCACTGACCCGGGGCTTCCAGCCCCGGTACGTTCCGTCTTCAGGGTTATGACCCTCCTGACGGCTTCCTCCCTCCCGAGCCTGCCGGTCCGCGGGACCGGCGCCGCTCATGGGGTTCGCCCTGCAGAGCGTTTCCCCTCCGTGGAGCCGCACGCCTTTCGGCGCCGTGGCCCTCCTGCTGTTTTCGGCATCGCGTACTCATGCTCTGAGGACCAGAAGTTCACGATGCCCCGCAGCTTCAGGGCTTTGCTCCCCACGGAGATCCGTACCTTACACGGACCGCGGTCCGCCGAGGCCGATGCTCTCATGGGCAATTTCGCCTCTCCAGAGCGGTCCCCGCACGGCACGCACCCGGCTTCCCGGGCACTTCCCTCCTGCGCTTCTCCCCTCCCGGCTGCGGGAGTCGGGGGAGGCGGCGCTCCAGGGACTTGGCACACGCACGGACAGGCGCGCCCCTCGCGGGACCCGCCAACTCTCTTGAGGTTCTCCACCAGGACCTGTCCTCGGTTCTCCCGATGACAGTGGCGTCCTGTCGGATAAATCCGACCGGAAGTGAGTGGGCCAGCGAAGCGGGACACCGCGGGTTTGACCCCGCGGGCGCCGGGCGACCCGAAGGCCACCTGGCGGAACGCGGTGAGGCGCCCACCTGCGACGCTCCTCATGAGGCCCGGGAAGTTGCCTCCCCGGACGGCCCTTCTCCTCACACCACTTTGTCAAAGAGGAACCTTCGATCGGAGAGGACCTTGAGGTGCCGTTCCCGGCCTCACTTCCTCGCCCACCGCGGGAAAGTATAGCCCGGATCAAGGCCGGGTCAAGCGGTATTTTCTCCACAAAGTGTTGTGGGGTAAGATGTTAGGAACTTCTGGATAACCTGTGGAGGTCTAAGCCACCCTGCCGGCACGGGTTAGGAGAAGCGGGC
>JALOQY010000050.1 GCA_025459285.1 Planctomycetota bacterium
CTGAAGATGGTCCGGGAGCGGTGGGTGACGGAGGGGATGGACGACACGCGGCGGGTGGATGTCGCCGGGGAGGGCGCCGCATCAGCCGGGGGCGCCGGCTTGAAAACCAACGGCGACGGGAGCCGCGGACCGCCCACCGCGATCGCCGAGAGGCGAGAGGTGTACGCATGCGCCGGGTGAATGACCCGCGGCGCGGTTCGGCGACCGGCGGCGCGCGACGGCGGCTTCGGAGACCGGTGCGTCTTCCTGGCGAACCCGGGACCGGGCTGGAGGCGATGGTGCCACGCGTGGGACAGCCGGCGGCCGGATCGTGCACCCGGCAGTCGGGGACGGCGGCGGGATCGTGCACCCCGAGTCTCACGCCGTGGCGAAACCGGGTGGGGGTTCCGCGCTGCGGATCGCGGAGCCGGATGCCGGGTCCCGGTCACGGGAAGCCGGAGGCGCGGAGTCCCTTGTTCCGGCGCCGCCGGGTCGTACTCGTTCTTTGACAAGTGAATCAGAAGACACAGGGCAAAGACGCGCACCAGGCCTGACGGCAGGTCCGAGTGTCGTTTCCTGAAGCGTCTCCTCCCTCACACTCCGTGAGGGGGGAGCGCTCGGGGACCTCGCCGGCGTCCCCCGGGGACGCAGCCGCGCCCTCGGCTCCGCGGCTCAGCCGAAGAGCGCGAGAAGACGCGCGCACTCCGCGTCGATCCCGGCGCGCGAGCCGGGAAAGTGGAAGCCGACGACTTCACGAAGGGCCTCGCGGAAGTCCTCCCGGGCGCGGGCGTACTCCTTGTGGACCTTCGCCGCCGGCTCGTTCCAGCGGGCCGCGATATCGCGGATCGGCAGGTCCTCCTGAAAACGCGGCCGGAGGAGTTCCACACGCCGGCGTCCCGGTTCTCCCTGCACGGCAGCCTTCTCCCGGTGGCGCAGCACGGCCTGCTCGAGGAGAGCGAGCGCGAAGGCGCGGTCGAGGGCGCTGGAGAGGCCGGTATCGTCCGCGGCCACCTCCGCTGCGTCCATCGCGCCGGCGTGGCGCGCGCGGTCGCGGTGGCGGGCTTTCTCCACCCGCCGCGCGACGTTCGCGGTGATCCCGAAGAGATAGGCCCGGAAGCCCCCCGGCCGGTCCGGATCGGCGCGACTGAGAGCCCCCCCGTCGCGCAGGCAGTCCACGAAGACCTCCTGCACCGCGTCATCGATCTCCCCGAGAAGGCCCGTCCCCCGCCAGCGATGGGCCAGGCCGGCCCGCACCACGGGCTCGTAGGCACGGGCGAACCGCTCCCGCGCCGCGCGGTCGCCGGCGGCGGCCCCCCGGATCATGCTCCAGCAGGTCTCTTCTCCGTCTCGCACCGGGGGCCATCGTAGCAGGTCGCGGTCCCGGATGGTCGCGGAGCCGGCAGCGCCCTGCCCACGAGGGCGACGTCTCCTGCGCCCGGCCGCCGCGCTTCCCACCCGCGGTATGATGGGCGGATGCGGATCGGCGGGGTTCTTCTGCTGCTTCTCGCCGCGGTCCCCGGGAACGGGGCGCCGATCGCCATCTACGATGCCGGCGCGCCGGCGGGGCGGGAGGTGATCTCGGCGCCGGCGAACGGCCGGAGGCTCCGGGTGCGCACGGCGGGCTTCGCGGAGGATGCCTACCTGCTCTCGCTCTCCCCCGACAGCCGATGGATGGCCGTGCTGCTGCTCGCGCCGCCGTTGGGAGACCGGGGGTCGCTCCTCCTCGGCCGGACGCGGGGCGGCGCTTTCCTCGACGCCACCGCCGGGCTCGACGGACGCCCGCTCACGACCGCTTTCGCCCCGGACGGGCGGACGCTCTTCTTCGAGCACCGCAACGGGAGTGACGGACGCTCCGACCTCTATCGCCTGGAGACCGTCCGGCGCCGGCGGAGCGTGCTCACCGCGGACCTCGCGGGATCGGTCTCGGCGCCGGGCGGCGCGGGGGTGCTGGCGGCGGGCCCGGGCGACCGTCTCGCCTTCCTCCACGAGCTGCCCGGCCGGCGGGCCCTGTTCCTCGCGGCGGACGGGACGATCCGGGACCTCACGGCTCCCCTCGGCGAAGGCGTGGTCCTCGACGACTTCGCATTCCTCGACGACGGGAGGCTCCTCTTCCGGTTCACGCCGGAGGGCGCCGCGCTCCCGACGCTCTTCGCGCACGATGGCGCGACCGTTCCCGTGGCCGCGGAGGTGCGGTCCTTCGCGGTCTCCGGGGACTCCTTTGCCGCCCTGCGGCCCGGAGCGCTCCGGGTCTTCCGCCCGAGCGGCACACAGGACTTCGGCGCGGGAGAGACGGTGCTCGGTTTCCGGCTCGACCACGGCCGGGTGACTCTCGTCACGGCGGGCGGGGGCGGCGCGCGCGTGCACCTCGGGACCGCGGACGGCAGCGTCGAAGTGCTCGGCGACCGGTCCATCGAGAGCGTGGAGAATCTGCGCTTCGCGGGGGAGGCACTCCTCGTCGTCACCCGGGAGGCCGGAGCGCGCCGTCTGTGGCACGTGGGACCCGCCGGGGCAACGGAGCCGGCGGCCGGGCTCTCCGGGGAGCTCGGGGCCTTCCTCGGCGTGGCGCCCGGCGGGGACCTCCTCGTCTTCGCGCGGCTCGATCCGGGAGGCGCGAGCGGATCGCTGCTGGCGTGGCATCCGGACAGCGGCGCGATCCGCGACCTCTCCGGGGCGCTCGCGCATCCCACGGTTCCCGGGGAGGCCGTCTTCCCGTCGGCGGGGAACGAGGTACTCTACACGCTGAAGGTCGGCCCGACACGGGAGCCGAGGCTCTTCCTGTGGCGCCGCCGGCCCGACCGGACGACGGCCCTTTCTCTTCCCGGCCTCACCGTGGGCCGGTTCGCTCTGGCCCGCTGACAGGAGGCTTGATGGCGCCCCCACCCCGCACCATCGACGAGTACCTCGCCGCCCTTCCGGAGGATCGCCGGCCGGCGCTCGAGAGGCTCCGGAAGCTCATCCACGCCGCCGCACCGGGTGCCGAAGAGTGCATCAGCTACCGACTCCCGACATTCCGATTCGAGGGGAGGATGCTGGTGGCCATCGGCGCCGCGGCGCGCCACCTGGCCTTCTACCCCCTGAGTTCCACCACCGTGGAAGCCCACCGGGAAGCGCTCGCGGGGTTCGAGACGAGCCGGGGTACGATCCGGTTCGCGCCCGACCGTCCCCTGCCCGCGGCCCTCGTGCGCAAGCTGGTGAAGGCCCGGATCGCCGAGAACCGGACGGCGGGCCGAGGGTGAGATCTGGCGGCCCGTCGCCGAGCGGCTTCCACCAGCGCGGAGACTTGCGGCGACAGGCTGCTACAGCATCTCCTTCAGCCAGCGGATGATCTGCTGTTCGAAGAGCTCGAGGGGCATGCGGAAGACCGTCTCCACGGTCTCCTTGATCGGCTGGTTGTTGCCGTGGAGCATGAAGAACCGCGTCGCCTGGTCCGGGCGGCCCTCGACGATGTACCGGGCCAGCGCGTACCCCGCGATCAGGTCCTCCGGCAGCATGTCGTTCACCTTCTTGCGGGTGAAGACCGGGAGTTCCGGGGCGGCCTTCGCGTCGTAGAGCTCGCGCGCGAGGGCGAGCCAGTTCGCGCCGGGCTGCTTCATGCGGCGATCGATGTCGAGCTTCGGGTCCCGTTCCGTCGTCGTCACCATCTCGCGCGTCACGTAGATGACCCGATGGGTGCCGGTGATCAGTTCCACGAGGTAGCAGCCGAGCCCTTCCCACACCCAGCCGCGTTCGGTGTTCACGCCGAAGCTGCGCATGAGCATGACGCCGAGGGCATTGCGCACACTCCCGTCGACCCGCACTTCCGGCGTGTCCGACCACTGGAAGAAGACGTGCTTCCCCCGGGGCAGCCAGGCCGAGCGGAGGGTGAGGTAGTAAGTCTTCTGGGTGTCGGTGAACTCCGGGTGGTTCCCGATCGCGAGTTTCGCATCGGGGAGGCCGCGGAGCAGGTAGAAGCCGCAGCCCTTCTCGCGGGGGAGCTCGAGACCGAAGACCTCCTGGAACACCTTGTCGGAGGCCTCCATCCGCGCGAGCACGCGCCGCAGCTCCGGCTCCGGCACCGTACCGAGCGCCCGCCACCACTCCCCCTTGAGGGCCGCCGTCCACTGGAGCCCGAGCTTCGCCTCCACGTCGTCGGGGTCTTCCCGCACCGGCTCCGGCACGGCCTTCACCAGTTCCTTCACGGCTTCGAGCAGCTTCCGCCGGCGCTCGTCGGCGCTCTTCGTCTCCTTGAGGACCCAGCGGCCCCGGTGGTGGGCCTCCCCGTTCAGCGCGCGGGCCTCCTCGTGGTCGGGGTCGAGGCGCAGGATCTCGCCGAGCACGCGCTTCCGCCCCTCCCGGTCCTCCCACTCCGGCACCGGTCGCACGGCCTCGAGGAGGGTGGTGAGGAACTCGGATGTGATCTCGTCGAGCCAGGGCTTGAACTTCGGCTCCATCTCCTCGTTGCGGTTCGTCCCCGGCTTGTAGCCCGGAGACTGGACCCAGTCCCCGCCCCGCTTGGTGTAGCGGAGGGTCCGTCGCGCGACCTCGTGGTCCGGACGGTAGAGGACCAGCATCCGGTAGCAGGTGTCCCGTGCCGCATAGAGCTCCTGTTTCTCGCACCACTGCGCCAGTTCATCGATGCGGGAGGAGAACCGCTCCACGGCGGCATCGGCAACGTCCACGAGACCCTCCGCCCGGGCGAGGGGGGCGGGAGCCGCGAAGCAGAGCAGCGCGAGAAGCAGGGCACGACATCGCAGGACAGTCCGCATGACCACGAGACTAACCGAAATCGGCGAGCGCCGCGGGCATCCTTTCACGGGTCGGGTCCCCTCCCCGCGGGCGGTCCTTGCGATCTCCCGGCCGGCCTTCAAGAATGGGGGCCCTGCCGGAGGTGTTCCCTTGAAACCGATGATTCTCGCCACCACCCTGCTCCTGCTGCTCCCGGTTCCGGCGGTCGCCGGCGCGCCGGAAGCCGACGAGGCCGCGCTCGCCTTCCTCTCCTCGCTGGGAGACGAGCCCGACGCCCGGGTGCTCGGTACCGTCACCCTCGCCCTGTTCCACGGTTCCATGCCGGTCGGCGACTGGACCTACCGCGTTTCGACCGTGACCGCGGACGGCCGGCCCGGCTATCGGCTGGACCTGACCATGCGACTCGAGCTGGAGGGCGGCCCGCGAGGCGAGACCGTGGCGTTCGCGGTCCTCACACCGGACCTGCGGACGATCGAGAGCGAGACCCGGGAGACGCAGACGATGGGCGAAAAGCACCACTCCATCGTGACCCGGTCGAAGAGGTCCGGGGACCGGATCACCATCTCCCGCACGGTGGACGGCGTGGCGAAGGAGTGGACGGTGGACGCGCGGCCGGGGCTCATCGAGTCCGGCGCCGAGCCGCTTCTTGTCGCCCTGCTCGCGCTGCGCGGGACGAAGGCCGGCGGGATGGGCTTCGTGAGCCGGCAGCAGAACTGGTTCCTGCCGCTCTCGGTGGTCGCGGAGGGCGCGGGCCGGACGGAGGTCACCGCGGGGGGCTACGACACCCTGGGCTTCCGGGTCTCCACGCACCGCTTCGACGCCCAGGCCGGCGAACCGGTGCTCGGTGAGGACAGCGCGCCGGTGATCGACAACCGCCTGTACCGCTCGACCGCGGAGGGGCGGCCGGTCCTCTTCGAGATCGACGGCGCGAATCTCCGGCTGGAGATCTGCCCGGAGTCCGGTGCGCCCGACACGCCAGTGGGTACCGTCTGCGCCCTCCTGCGCGCCATGGCGGCGAAGGACCGCGAGGCCCTCACCGCCCTGGTGGACTGGGACGCCCTCTTCGACGATTGGCGACGGAAGGCCGGGGCGGAGGAAGTGCGCGGGATGAGCGAGGCGGAGATGGCCGCGGCTCGCGAACGATTCCCGGCGGACTTCACGGCGAAGCTGGTCGCGGACATGAACGAGGGGCAGTCGAAGGCGCTTCGTCTCATGGCGAAACCCGTGTTCTGGACCGCGAGGGAGACCGGAGACGGTGGGATCGTCGTCCGGATGACGGAGGCGAAGGTGCGGGAGAACAGGGCCCTGTCGGGCTTCGTCTTCCACCTGCGCCGCGCCGCCGAAAGGGCTTACCAGATCACCGCTTTCCCCGGCTAGTGCCGCGCCTCGAAAGTTCCGAGCCACCCCCGCAAGGAATTCCGTCGTGTGGCAAGGAGCGACGAGGAGTCGACCCTCTTGGGTCGGCGACGAGGAGGGACGCCGCCGAAGCCGCGCCAGGCGCGGCTTCGGTCGCGCAGCGACCATGCGGCGAAAGGCCCGCGGCGGTGGCCGGAGATCCACCTCGGGCGGTGCCCGAGGTGGATCAAGACTCGAGAGGCGCGGCACCAGCAGCCCGTCGGCGAGCGGCTCCCGCGCGCTCGAGGGCTCACGCCGACGGGCGGCCAGCTGCGGTGCCAGGCACGATCTTGCCGGCGGCACCGTGGCCTTCTCCCCGACGTCTCCCCTTCACCGGACCGGCCGGGGGACCGCCCGATCCGGGAACGTTTTCTTCGACTCGCCTTCCTCGGCGTACTCCTCTTCCGTATTGATCACCCAGGGATCGAGGTCCGTCCCCTCGCGGACGTTCCGGACGGCGTAGAGGGCCGCCATCATCGAGTGGTCCTGGCTGTTGTAGGAGTGCAGGCCGCCGCGGCCGGCGGGTCTGAGATTCCGGAAGGTGCGGAGCCAGCCCTTCAGCGTCTCACGGTGCGGGAGGTAGCCCTCGTCGTACACCGGGTAGGCCTTGCGCATGCGCACCACCGCGCCGTCAGAGCAGTCCGCCGCCCGTGCGAGACCGATCGCCTCCACCTCCCGCGCCGCGAGCCGGATGAGTTCGGCATCGGACCGGTTCCACAGGTCCTCCCCCTCGTTGCAGAAATACTCCATGCCGAGACACGTCGTACCGGGGTCGGAGACCATGGCCGCGCTCCAGTTGCGGTAGTTCTGGATGCGACCGACGAGGACCTGGGGATCGTGGACGTAGATCCAGTTGTCGGGGAAGAGCGCCGGCTGATCGATCACGAGCGCCACCGTGAGGAAGTCGCGGTACTTCAGCGCCCGGCCGGCGGCGAACACGTGGGGCGGAGGAGGAGGGTCCAGTGCGACCACGAGGTCGCCGAGCGCCATCGTGGAGTAGTAATGCTCCGCCTCGAAGACGCCGCCCGTCGCAGTCTCCACGCCGCGGACGACGCCGTCCTCGTGGCGGATGCGCGTCACTTCCTCTCCCATCCGGACCTCGGAACCCGCCGACACGACCCGATCCCGCACCGCCTCCCACAGCTGTCCCGGCCCGAGACGCGGGTATTGGAACTTCTTGATGAGCGTCTTGACCTGAGCTCCGTTGTTCCGGGGAAGGATTGCGTCCTTGACGGCGCGGAAGAACGACAGGTTGCGGATCCGCTGGGCGGCGAAGTCCTTGCTCATCCGGGTGCAGGGCATCCCCCACACCTTCTCGGTGTAGGTCTTGAAGAAGGTGGAGTACAGCTCCCCGCCGAAGCGGTTGACGATCCAGTCCTCGAAGGATGCTTCCGGCTTGCGGGGCCGGATCCGCGCTTCGAGCCAGCTCGCCGCGATCCGGAGCGACCGGACGGCGCCGAGGCCCTTCAAGGTCGGGAAAATCGAGATCGGATAGGGGAAGAAGACCCGGTCGTAGTAGATGCGCGAGAGACGGGGCACCTCGATGAACTCCCCGGGCAGCATCTCGTGCCACAGGGCTTCGATCTCCGGGCTCTTGGTGTAGAACCGGTGCCCGCCGATGTCGAACCGGTTCCCCTTGTACCGGACAGTCCGCGAGATCCCCCCGACGTACTCGGCGTCCGCTTCCAGAACGGTGGATGTCTCCCCCGCCCGGGAGAGCGCCCACGCGGCGGTGAGCCCCGCCGGTCCCGCGCCGATGATGAGATGCCTGCGGACGATGGCCTCGCCTCCCGGTTACCCCATGCCGGGCGCGATTGTGACAGATCCCGACAAGATCCTGTAAAGACCCGCCCGGTCTGCGCCGTGTCCGAGTGGCTTACAGCCAGAACTTCTCCTTCGGGAAACGGTTCTTCACGTAGGTGTTCGCGCCGAGACCCGCGAGGTCCCAGAGGTCGAAGTCGCCATTCCCCTTCGCGGTGTTCCGGCTGATGGCGTGCCCTGCCCCGGTCACGTAGTAGCCGTACTTGTTGTTCCCACGGGACTGATTGCCCAGCAGGGTGTGTCCCGTCCCCTCGACCTGGAAGCCGTCGTCCTTGCCCTGCCGCACCTTGTTGCGTTCGGCCGTGGAGCCCGTCCCGGTCAGCCTGATCCCGGCGGTCCGGGCGTCGGAGACGTAGTTTCCAAGGAGAAGATGGTCCGCACCTCCCGCGAGAAGCCCCACCCATTCGATGTCCTCGACTCGGTTCTTCGTCACGGTCGCGCCGGTCCACAGGCAGCGGATTCCGCCCCCGCCGGCCCCGGAGACCCGGTTTCTCTCGATGACGGCGCCCAGGGTGCTCGTGCTGTCGTCCACGGCGATGCCCCAGCCGTTCGTGACGCCCTCGATCCGGTTCTTCGAAACCATGGTCCCGTCCCCGCCGAACACGACCCCGTGCTGGCCGATCGAGGCCAGGTGGTTCTTCTCGATGACGGAGTTCGGCACCCCGATCCCCCCTCCCTCGTACGCCAGGGCGATCCCGATACCGGCCACATCGAGGAACTCGTTTCCGACCACCCGGAGTTCGGTCGCGCCGGGATTGGCGCGGATCCCGTGACCGGGCAGTCCGACGAACTCGCACTTCTCGATCGTCACCCGTGCCACGGGGTTGTCGACCAGGACGCCGGCCGTGGCGGCATCCGCGAACTCGCACTTCGAGATCGTGATGTCCGCGGAAGTCCCACGGATCAGCAGCGCGTAGGGCGTCCCGTTCGACAGGACGAGCCTCTTCAGCGAGACCATCGTGCTGTCGAGGATCTCGAGCGCCGTGGCTCCGCCGCCATTCAGCACCGAGCCCCGTCCGTCGATTCGCAGATCGGTCTTCCCCGCGATCACGACGTTCTCCGAGTAGGTACCGGGCGTCAGGGAGATGGTGAAGCCCGGACCCGCCGCGTCGATCGCCGCCTGGAGCGTCGGCTGGTCCTGCGGGACGCGGATGCGCGTGTTCGCGGCCTCCGCCTCGGAGAGTTCCGTCAGCATGAGCGCCGGCAGGGCGAAGGTCAGCCCGGCCGCGGCAGCACACAGGGTGGCCACGATCACGATTCGCGACATGTCTCGTCCTCCGCACGGACGGCCGGCCCGATCCGGGGCGGCCATCTACCATCCATAGCCGTCCAAATGATACGGGCATCCAACATCTATGGCCATCCACAATCCACGGCCCGCCACCATCCGTGAAGGAATTCCGGTCAGACGACCACTCTCACGGGAGTCCCGACGTCCACGAAATCGTGGAGCTCGATCACGTCGGCGTTGCGCATCCGGATGCACCCGCGGCTGACCGGACGTCCGATCGACTCTTCGCGGTTCGTACCGTGTATGTAGATGTACCTTTCGCGCGTGTTCGCGTTCTCCGGATCGAGGCCGAACAGCCAGAGGATCCGCGACTGGATCAGGTCTTCGGGGTCCTCCCCCTGCCCGATCCGGCCCGTCGGAAGGCGATCCCGGAAGACCGTCCCGGGAACCGCCCCCGCCCCGATCTTCTCACCGACGACGAGCCTTCCGAGCGGAGTCTTCCCGCTCCCCGGCTCGAAGCCGGTTCCGGCCGCCGCCGTGGACACCGGCCAGGAGCGGATGACGCGGTCATCCCGGAGGAGGTGGAGCCTCTGCTCGGAGACGACGATCCGGATCTCGAAGGTCGGGGCGGGCATGGACTCCGATCATTGTCCCGTCCGCCGGCTCGCCGGCCCCCTTTCCGCCGGGCGGGGCCGGCGGCCCGTCGCCGAGCGGCTTCCGACAGCGCGGCGGCTTGCGGCGACGGCCTGCTAACGCGAGATCGGCTTGTACCGGATCCGGTGGGGCCGGGCCCCTTCCTCGCCCAGCCGTTTCAGACGATCTTCCTCGTAGGCCTGCCAGTTCCCGGCGAACAGCCGGACCTGGCTCATGCCTTCGAAGGCCAGGATGTGCGTGGCCACGCGGTCCAGGAACCAGCGGTCGTGGGTGACGATGATCGCCGAGCCCACGAAGGCGAGGAGCGCCTCCTCCAGCGCCCGCAGCGTGTTCACGTCGAGGTCGTTCGTCGGCTCGTCGAGAAGGAGGAGGTTCCCACCGGACCGGAGGAGCTTCGCGAGGTGCAGGCGGTTGCGCTCGCCGCCGGAGAGCGTGGAGACCAGCTTCTGCTGATCCGCCCCGCGGAAGCCGAACCACGAGCAGTAGGCCCGGGTGTTCACGCGACGGCTCCCGAACTTCAGCTCCTCTTCGCCGCCGCCGATCTCGGCCCACACCGCTTTCGACCCGTCGAGGGAGTCCCGGGACTGGTCGACATAGGCCAGGGAGACCGTGGCCCCCAGGGAGAGCGTCCCGGAATCGGGCTTCTCCTGCCCGACGATCATGCGGAGGAGCGTCGTCTTCCCGGCGCCGTTCGGCCCCACCACGCCGACAATGGCCCCGGGCGGGAGGTCGAAGGTGAGGTCCTCGATGAGCAGGTTGCCGTCGTAGCCCTTCGAGACCTTTTCCGCGCGGAGCACGAGGTCCCCGAGCCGGGGTCCGGCGGGAATCAGGATCTCGATGTCCGGAGCGGCGTCGGTCCCCTCGGCCTCGGCCATCTTGTCGTAGGCGGAGAGCCGGGCCTTGCTCTTGACCTGCCGCCCCCGCGCCGAGGCCCGGACCCACTCGAGTTCGCGCTCCAGGGCTCGCCGGCGCTTGCGTTGCTGGTCCTGCTCGACGCGCAGTTCCTCCTTCTTCTGCTCGATCCACATCGAGTAGTTGCCCCTCCATGGGATGCCGCGCCCGGACTCCATCTCCAGGATCCAGCCGCAGAAGTTCTCGAGGAAGTAGCGGTCGTGCGTCACGACCAGCACGCAGCCGGGGTACTCGTTCAGGGCTCGCTCCAGCCACGCCACCGATTCGGCGTCGAGATGGTTCGTCGGCTCGTCGAGGAAGAGCATCTGCGGCTTCGCGAGGAGGGTCCGGCAGAGCGCCACGCGCCGGCGCTCGCCGCCGGAGAGCCGGCTCACCTCGGCGTCGCCCGGCGGAAGCCTCATGGCGTCCATCGCGATCTCCAGACGCCGCTCGAGTTCCCAGCCCTCCACGGCGTCGATCTCGCCCTGGAGGCGTTCCTGCAACGCGAGGGTCCGGTCCATTTCCTCCGGCGTGAGGTCCGCCCCGAGGCGGTCGCAGACCTCCTCGAACCGCCGGAGGAGGTCGCGGACCGGGGCGAGGCCCAGTTCCACGTTGCCCCGCACATCGAGGGAGGGGTCGAGGGTCGGCTCCTGGGGCACGTAGCCGACGGTGATGCCGGGCATCGGAGTGGCGACGCCGTCGAACTCCCGGTCGACGCCGGCCATGATGCGCAGGAGGCTCGACTTCCCCGCACCGTTGGGGCCGATCACGCCGATCTTCGCGTCCGGGTAGAAGGCGAGCGTGATGTCCTTCAGGATTTCGATCTTGCCGATCCGCTTCGACAGGTGCTGGAGCACGTATGCATACTGCTGGGCCATGGCGGAACATCATAGAGTCGGTATGCGCGACCGGGAACGACTGCGAGCGACGCGGGCTGGATTCCCAAGGGTCGACGGGGTATCGTTCCGGCGGGAAGGAGACCGCAAATGTCTGCACGGATGACGTTCCTGGTCGCCGTGGTCGCCGTTGCCTCCGCCTGCGGCCCCTCGGCGGAGGAGGTCTTCGCGAAGCACCGCCCCGCCTACGCCGCCCGGCGCGCGGAACTGGCCGAAATGGCGAAGCTCCTGCCGGCCCCCGGGTCGGTGACGGAACCGGAGGAGAAGCTCTTCCTCGATTCGCCGCCCCGGTACGACGAACCGGCGGGGAGGATCGACACGGAGATGCTCATGGAACCGGAACTCTCCGATCCCGATGCCGGCGCAGGGACGGACGCCCTCGACCTCCGGCTCTCCGGCGAACTCCTGCGCGGACTCCGGTGGACCGGACCGACGAGCCCGCTCCGGTCCTTCGAGGGGGACCCCGAGGCCCTGGACCGGGAACTGGCCGCCGGCCTCGCCCGTCGCTGGCTCGTCGTGACCCGGATCCTCTCCCACGATCCCCCGGTGGCGATGGATGCCGAGCACTTCGAGCCCGGCTCCGCGCGGTTCGAGACGTTCGTCCTCGATCTCCCCGCGAAGCGTGTCGTGCAGGGCTTCCGATGGTCCGCCCATTCCAGCGACCGGGTCGACTTCGCCTACCGCGAAGGGGAGGACAAGCAGGCCCGGCTCGCGGCCTGGGCCAGGAGCGATCTCTGGGAGAACTCCCGGAAGGAACTCTTCCGTCTCCTCACGGAGTTCACGAACGGCACGTTCGTGCTGAAGTAGCGGCGGACGGGGCCGCGCGGACCGTGCCGTCGCGCCGGCGCGGACACGCCATCAGCGGCGGGCGAGCGGGTGCGACGCCGCGGTGAGGCCGGTGGGCGCGGCATGCCGGATCTCGTGCACGAGGCGCACCGAGGGGCGGACGTCGTCGATGGAGAACCCCCGCCCGCGCAGGGCCTCCTCGTAGATCTTCGTGTGGAGGCCGGTGAAGCCCTCGGAGAACTCCACCCGGTCCCCGTCCACCTCCAGCGAGCGGAAGGTCCGGCGCCCCGCGGCCCGCACCTCCGCAGGGACGTCCGCCGTGTCGATGGACACGAGCCAGCGCACGTCCGCCCGTTCGAGCATGAGGCGTCCGGCGACCCGGCGCGGGTCCGCGAGGTGGACCTCGACCCTCTCCGCCGGTCCGAAGAGCCAGAGCAGGAGGTCGAAGAGGTGTACGCCGATGTTCGTGGCGAGTCCTCCCGAGCGCTCGACGTCGCCCTTCCAGGAGTACAGGTACCAGCGGCCGCGCGCGGTCACGTAGGTCAGGGTGACCTCGCGCCGGCCGTGGCGTTCGCTCTCGAAGCGCTTCTTCAGCGCCACGAGTTCCGGGTGGAGGCGGAGTTGCAGGACCGTCAGGACACGGTGGCCGCACGAGGCTTCGAGCTCCTGCAGGGCGTCGCAGTTCCAGGGGTTGAGGACGAGCGGCTTCTCGCAGATCGCGTCGGCCCCCAGCCGGAAGGCGAACCGGACGTGGGCATCGTGCAGGTAGTTCGGCGAACAGACGCTGACCCAGTGGACCCGGTCGGAGGATCCGCTCCGGCGAAGCGATTCCACGTGGCGGTCGAACCGCTCGAACTCCCGGAAGAACGCCGCCTCAGGGAAGTACTGGTCGAGGATGCCCACGGAATCGTGCGGGTCGCACGCGGCCACGAGCAGGTTCCCGGTGTCGCGGATCGCCTGCAGGTGACGCGGGGCCACGTACCCCGCCGCGCCGAGGAGAGCGAAGTTCTGCCCCATGGCCGGAATTCTCCCCCGGGGCCGCGGCCATGCGGGAGAACTGCCCGGGCCACGCCCCGTTTGCCGGCCCCGGCCGGGCCGGGGGCCGGGTTAGGATGGGCGGCCGGGAGCGGTTGTCCGTTCCGTTCGGGAAAGGAGCGCGAGCATGGCACCTCGTGAGATCCGCGTGGAAGACCTCGACACGGAGAAGTTCATCCGGGAGAAGGGCGAGGAGATGGCCCGCGTCGTGGGCGACGGCCGGGCGATCAATGCCCTCTCGGGCGGCGTCGATTCCTCGGCCGTCACCGTGCTCGCGCACCGGGCACTGGGCGCGAGGATCGAGACGGTGTTCATCGAGAACGGCCTCATGCGCGAGGGGGAGTCCGGGAGCGTGGTCGCGACGTTCGCCGGCCTCGGCATCCCGGTCCGGGTGATCGACGCGCGGGCGCGGTTCTTCGCGGCCCTCGCGGGCCTCACCGACCCCGAGGACAAGCGCAACGCCATCACGAAGACGTTCTACTCGACGGTCTTCGGCCCGCTGGTCAGGGACTCCGGGGCGACCTTCCTCCTCCACGGCACGATCCTCACCGATGTGGAGGAGACCGTGGCCGGGATCAAGCGCCAGCACAACATCCTCGCCCAGCTCGGGATCGACCCGGAGAAGGCTTACGGCTACAGGGTGCTGGAGCCCCTGATCGAGCTCCGCAAGCCGGCGGTGCGGAAACTGGCGCGGGCCCTCGGCCTGCCCGCCTCGGTGTACGCCCGGCCGCCCTTCCCGGGCCCCGCCCTCGCCGCGCGCGTGATCGGCGAGGTGACGCCGGAGGATGTGGCCCTCGTGCGCGCCGCCACGACGATCGTGGAGGCGGAACTCTCCGGTTTCGGGGCCTTCCAGTGCATGGCGATCCTGCACGGGGAGCGAGTGCCCGGCATGCGGCACGGCCGGCGCGAGTACGGCCGCCAGATCGAGGTTCGTTGCTGGGACACCGCCGACGCCGTCTCGGCGCGCCCCACGGCGGTGCCCTTCGCCACGCTGGTCCGGCTCGGGGAGCGTATCTCCAGCGAGGTCCCCGGCGTGGTGAGCGTCACCTACAACGTGACGGCGAAGCCACCCTCGACCATGGAAGCGGTCTGATCCCCGATACCGGCTCGCTCGCGCCGGGGCCGACAACGAGGCCGCGCGGGATTCCTGCTCACGCTCTGCGAAATCACCGCGGCGCGTCGAGCACGCCGAGGGTTTCCCGGAACATCTCCTCCGCTCGGTCGCGGGCGCGGAGCAGGGCGTCCGGCGAACCGGGCAGCGCGAGCGCTTCCACCTCGCGCCGGACCTCCGGTGGGAGGTCCCGGTCGAGATAGCGCAACCCGAAGTCGAACCGGTCCGGGCAGTACCGCATCCGGAGGAGTTCCACGAGGGGGCGGAGCGCGAGGGCCAGGAAGCTGGCCGCCGCGTCGGCCGGGTGACCGCGCCGCACGGCGCGCGTGATCAGCGACTGGAAGAGGAAGAACGTCTCACGGAGTTCGGCGAGGCGCCGGGACCGCCGCCCGGCGAGCGCCTCGCGGTCCAGCGGGGCGGATTTCGCGACCCCGTCCCGGTCGAAGAGGATGAGCGGAACCCCGTGGCGCTCCGGCTCCAGGAAGAGACTGCCCGCGCCGCGCTTCATCACGAGGACGTCCACGAAGTGGCAGGGATCGGAGTCCCGAAGCAGCAGGAACTCCTGCTCGTGGCCGTGCCACGCGGGAGATGGCAACCGGAACCGATGCGCGATCGGGGAGAGCGTTTCGAGGGCCGCGTGCAGGACGGCGAACGTCTCCTCCACGCGGTCCTCCTCGACCACGAGCATGAGATCGATGTCGGACCACTCGTCGGTGCGCCCCGTGGCGTCGCTCCCGGCGAGCCAGGCGGCCCGGACGAACTCCCGGGCGCGCAGTTCCGCGGCCAGCGCTCCGATGATCCGATCCCGCGGGATCGCCGGGAACCGCGTCATTCCCAGTAGTCCTCGCGGGGCAGGGCGGAAATGAGGCCGGCCTTCACGCCTCCCCGCTTGCAGTTGTCCACGCATTCGAGGCAGCGGATGCAGTCGTCGGAGGATGGCGAGCAGTAGACCTTGTTGTCCACCGGGCAGCTCTTCGCGCAGAGATTGCAGGACTTGCAGGTCTCCTTTCGCACCCGCAGGCGGAAGAGCGAGAAGCGGTTCAGCAGGGCGAACATGGCGCCGATCGGGCAGATCCCCCGGCAGAACGGCCGGCGCATGAGGACAAAGAGGACGAGGAAGCCGAGGAGCACCCAGGCCTTCGGGGAGGTGGCAAGGTAGCGAAGGAGCACCTGCACGCCGTATTCGCCCTGGCCGGGGGGCGGCGCACCATCGCCGGAGAGCCAGTCGGCGGCGGCCTCGGGCGCGACGGGACCGTCCTCTTCCCCCCAGAGATCCGGGGCGCCGAAGCTGTCGCCGGGCGCGGGTGGCGCGGCCGGCGCCTCCGCTTCGCCCGCCGCGGGCGCCGCCGCGACAGCCTCCCCGGCCGGGAAGCGACTCCCGAAGAGGCGCACCGGAATCGCGGCCTCCAGCGTCCCCGCCGGGCAGTACGTGCAGAAGAACGCCGGCGACTCGACTCCCGCCCGGCCGAACGCGAGCGGCACGTAGAACACCATCACCGCGAGCACCGCGTACTTGAGGTACGACACCGCCTTCGGGAGCCCGATCTTCACCTTCGTGATCTTCGCCATCAGGTCCTGGAGCAGTCCGAACGGGCAGACCCAGCCGCAGATCATCCGCCCGATGAACACGCCGGCCACGAGGATGAGGGCCACCGTGACGAAGGGGAAGATCCCGCGAACGAGGAACTGGCCGATCGCGCCCACCGGACAACCGAAAGCCGCCGCCGGGCAGGCCCAGCAGTTCATGGCCGGGAAGCAGACCCCGCGGTAGACGAAGAAGTACGGGTTCAGCGCGAAGAGGAAGAAGAACTGCGAGACGCGCCGGAAGAGGTGGAGGACGGACTTCTTCTTGGGCATGGGCGTGGGGTTCGTGGCCGCGGCGCAGCGCGGCCGGGTACTACTGCGTTCAGCTGAAGCACTCGGCCTGCTGCTCGAGGTCGATCAGGTAGACCTTGCCGCCGAGTTCCTGCCGCTGGATCCGCTCGGAGGCGATCCAGTCGGTCAGGGCGAACTCGCCGAGGCGAACCGGGGCCTGCTTCTCGATCGCGCCGTTGTCCCGGGGGTCCGGCTTCTTGAACACCGGGGCTTCGTGCAGGAAGACGCCGTAGCCTAAGAGCCCGGCGCTGACGAGGAGGAGGAGGACGAAGATCGGGAACCGCAGTTTCATGGGTGCGTCCTGAGAATTGGGAACAGGAAGATTGTACAGCCGATCCGCCGGAGC
>JALOQY010000341.1 GCA_025459285.1 Planctomycetota bacterium
GCTCGATGCTCTTCGACGTGATCGCCTTCGTGCTCATGACGGCGTCCTTCTTCACGTTCTACCTCGTGAGCCAGATGGACGGAGGCCGCAACTGGCGGGACACCCTCAAGTACCTGCCGCTCATGGCCGCGGTGGGAGTCGGCCTCGCCGTGAACAACGCCAAGGCCGTCCTGGAGGCGCTCTTCCGCCAGACCTCCCCCTTCGTGCGCACGCCGAAGCTCGGGGCCGTGGGCCGGAAGGCCGCCCCCCAGCGCTCGCGCTACCACGCCTTCGTCGGGCTGCAGCCGGTCGTCGAACTGGCGCTCGGCCTGTACTTCGGCGTGATCCTCTACACGGCCGTCCACTACCGCGCGTGGATGGGAGTCCCCTTCACGGCGCTCTTCTTCGTGGCGTTCCTCTACATCGGGACGCTCTCGATCCGCGAGCACCTGGCCCGCCCGGCTACCCGGGCGGCATAGGGGCCCGTAAAGAGATGACCGCTACATTCGGCCGGCCGCCGCATCCCGCCCAGCGTCGTCGCTCCTCCTCAAAGACCGGCTCCGCAAGGTCTATTCGTCGTTGCTCCTAGCCGGGCGGGCGCGGCGGGGGCCTCGGTGTTGAGCGCTCATTTCTTTACGGGCCCCAAGCTCCGCTTCGATCGAGACCCCCCGGTAGCTGAGGACGACCCGCGTCGCCCCCGCCCTCCGGCCCGGGGCCACCCACAGCACCGGCGGCGGGTCCTCCCCCGGCCGGGCCGCCCGGAGCGCCGCGTGGAGCTCCGCGGCGCTGCCACCCTGCCGCAGGATCCGCCCCGCGCGCCGCGAAAGGTCCGGGGCCTCGAGCACGGGGCCGGGGACCGGGCCGGGCAGCGGGACGTCGGCCACGAGGAGCAGCGGGAGGTCCGGAGGAAAAGACTCGCCCGCGGCGCCCAGCCGCTCGCCGAGCACGGCCCGGCCCGATGCGACCACCGCGGAGAGGTCCGGCGGTGGAGGAGGCCGGGGATCGAGGAGACCGGCGCGGACCACGAGGCCACCGGCGAGGAGGACCATCGCCAGCGCCGCCGGCCAGCGGCGGCGGCGGGCCGCGCGCACCGCGAAGGGAACGAGCCGCGGGGGCCGGGCGACGGGACCGCCGGCGAAGGACGGGAGCGCCTCCGGGGCCGTCTCCGGCCGGCGGAGGAGGGCATCGAGGTCGGCCCGCATCGCCCGCAGGTCCGGGTAGCGGGTGGCCCCGTCCGCGAGGGCCCGCGCGACCACGAAGGCCACGCCCGTCGGCGCGGGCCGCGTCAGGCGCGAGGCCGGTCCGCAGGGCGGCGGGCCGCCCGACAGGAGCGTGTAGAGGAGGGCGCCGGCTCCGTACACGTCCTCCCGGGGCCCGGCCTTCCCCGCGCGGGACGGATCGCGGAGGAGTTCGCGGCCGCGCTCGGGGTCCCGGTACTCGGGGGGAACCGGACCGGCGGGAGGCCGCAGAGCCGCGCGGTCTCCCCGGATCTCCACCGCGCCCGGCCAGACGCCGCCGTGGGAAACCCCGGATCGGTGGAGGCGGGAGAGCGCGCGGACGACATCCGCCGTCACGCGCAGCGCGCGCCGCGTCCCCTGTCCGGCGCCGTTCACGGCCCGGCCCCGGCCGGCAATTCGCGGTCGAACTCGAGGTCGCGGAAGTACCCGCGGAGGAAGACGCGGCGCGAGCTGATCCCCGGCCCCGCCACCCACAGGACGAAGGGCCGCTCCGCCCCGCCCGATTCCACCCCGAGCGCCCCCCGGACCTCCGAAGCCGTGGCGCCCGGTCCGAGGACCGCCCGGACCGCCTCCTCGAGGACGGCGGACGTATCCACGGAGACGCGGCGGTCCATGAGGCGCCGGCGCACCTCACGGGCCAGGTCGAGGCGCTCGAACTCCGGCGACCGGTCGGCGACCACGAGGACCGGCACGTCCCGGAGCCACGAAGGGTCATCCCCCGCGGCCCGGAGGGTCTCCGCCACCTGCTCCCGCCACTCGAGGACCGTTCCGGCGATCCGGTCCGGAAGGGCGGCAGCCGTGGTCACCGTGGCCGCGGGGCCGTCCCCGGCGGAGCGGACGCGGGCGAACGTCCACAGGTTCGCGGCCACCACGACCGCGACGAGCACCGAAAGCAGGATCCGGACCCGCCGCCGGCCGGACCGGGCCGGCTCGGCGGGTTCCACCCCTTCGAGCACCGGTGGACGCACGGGCGCTTCGACCGGCAGCGGGGGGCCTTCCGCCGGCCCGTCGAAGCCCCCGAAGGAGGGCAGGCGGCTGGCGGGGATCCGCTCGAAACCGCCCTCCGCGGCCGCGAGCCGCGCCGCCTCCTCGAGGTCCGCCCGCATCGCCGCGATGGTCGGATACCGCTTCGTCCCCTCGGCCATGGCGCGGGAGACCATCAGGGAGAGGACCATGGGCACCGGCCTCGTGAAACGGGAGAGCGGCCCACAGGCGGGGAAGGAGCCTTCGAGGAGGTAGAAGAACACGGCTCCCGCGGAGTAGACGTCGAAGCGCGCCGCATCCACGTCCTTCACCCGCCGGCCCTTCAGCGCCAGCTTCACCATCTCCGGGTCGCGGAAGTACTCGGTCCCGTGGGTCGTGAGGGTCAGCGCGGAGGCGAGCGGGGTCAGGAGACCGAGGTCCACGAGCCGGAGGCCGTCCGCAGTCACGATCACGTTGTCCGGTTTCACGTCCTTGTGGATCACGCCGTGCCGATGGTAGCCATCGAGGATGCGGAGGAGGTCGCCCATCCACGCCAGCACCGTGGAGACGTCCGCCGCCGGGAGCGGTTCGCCCTCCGGCGTACGGCGGTGGACGCGCGCGGCGGCCCGGGTCAGCGTCTCTCCCTCGTGGAACGGCATCACGTACCAGAAGCAGTTCTGCTCGAGGCGGTGGTCGAGGACGATCCCCATCTCCTTCGCCACCTGCATCCCCCGGCTCTCGCGGACGAGTTCGTCGAGCCGGCTGCCGAGGCCGAGGTCGAAGTACTTGAGGACCATCCGGTCCCCCACCGGCCGGTCGCGGTGGACCCGGCGCACGACGAAGAGCCGCGCCGTGGAGCCGCCGGCGCCGAGGCGTCCCTCGATCCGGTAGCGGTCCTCGAAGGGGTAGACCCGCCGGTCCCCGCGGCGCGGGACCACCCGGGGCAGGGGAGGCGGGCCGGCCCGGGGGCGCCACCGGGCGGCGACCTCCGGACAGCCGAGGAACGAGGCGAGACGGGCCGCGGCCCGGCGCATCGCGTCGGCGACACCGAGGAACTCGCGCCCGGCCGCGCGCCAGGCTTCCCGCGGGGCGTTGCCGATGATGGTCATGAACAGGGCCCACCCGGTCCGCAGCAGGCCGGAGGCGAGGTGGACCGGGACCGCGAACAGGTCGCCCAGGACACCGAGGGCCCAGAACGGCAGGACGAAGGGCAGCCGGAGGAGGAGCCCGAGAGGGCTGCGCCTCGTGGCGAGGAGCAGGAGGAGCGCCACCGCCGCACCCGCCAGCACCGGGATGAGGAGCCAGGCGACCATCTCACTCCCGTCCGAAGGAAAGGGATCGGGCGGTCCGCGAGAGCACGTCATGCCCCCGGCGGCTCTCCTCTTCCCGCGCGTGGATTTCGGCCAGGGCCTCGTCGAAGGAGTCGTCGTCCCGGTCGAGGCTCGCCCCGGAAGGCTCCGCCAGTTCCTCCGGCGTGAACGAGTACTCGGCCACCACCTCCCGGATCGTCTCGCGGACCACCTCCCGGGCCTTGCGCAGGTAACGCGAGACCGTGGGCTCGGAGATCCCCATCGCCACGGCGATGTCCTTCTGCATCATCCCCCGCAGCACCCGGGCCTTGAACACCTCGAACGGCAGGAACTCGAGGCGCTCCCCGGCCACCCGCATCGCCCGATAGACCTTGGCCCGGAACACCGATCGCTCATGCTCCTCGGGCGGGCCGGGGGTGTCGCGGGACGGTTCGAGCGCGGGGTCGAGCGATCCGGGCCGGACCCCCGCGCCGCGCTTCTTCGTGTTGCGGTGGGCGAACTCCCCGGCCACGACGTGCTTCGCGATCTCGAAGAGCCACGTGGAGAACCTCACCCCCCGCCCGGGATCGAACCGGTGGATCTCCCGGGAAAGCCGCAGGAGCGTCTCCTGGGAGATGTCGCGCACGGTGTCCGGCGTGAAGCACCGATGCCCGAACCGCTCGATCATCCGCGATAGGGCCGGACCGAACACGTCGAAGAGCTCGTACCAGGCGTCCTCTTCATGGTCCTTCAGGCGTGAAAGAAAGCGCGTGTCCACGTTCCGCACGGGCGTCTCCTTCCGTGACTACCCGTTATTCTCTCCCCGGGCCCCCGGATTTCATCGCCCTGAAACCGGCGCCGGCTTTCCGGCAACCATCGGTAAACCGGAAACCACCAAGGGAGGTCCGCCATGTTCCGATTCCTCGGCCGTCTCATGCGCCTGTCCGTGCTCGCCGTCGTCGCCGGCGGCGCACTCGTCGCCATCGTGGGTGTCCACCGGGTGAAGGCGGCGTATGTCTCCGTCCGCGACCATGTCCGCTCCAACGTGGACGGCCTGGTCGACGCCCGTATCGCCCTGCGCCACGAGGTCGAGGGCTTGTCCCGCGACTACCCGAAGCGCATCGCCGAGCTCCGGAGTCAGCTCGGCGAGATCGATCGCGACCTCCTGGCCTGCGAACGGGAGCGGCTGCTCTCCGGCGAGGTCGTGACGCTGTGCCGGGCCGACGTGGACGTACTGCGAGCCGGGATGGACGCGCTGTCCGCCGGCGCCGGGACCTTCGCGTTCCGCGGTGACCGCCTGACCCTCGCCGAGGCCGAGCGCCGGGCGGGGCGGATCGCGGAGACCGCCCGGACCCATGAGCAGCGCCGGAGTGACCTGGACCGCGAGACGGAACTCCTGTCCGACGAGCGCGACCGGCTGCGGGGTGAGCTCGCGGTCCTCGAGGAGGAGTTCCGGTCCTTCACGGCGCAGGCGAACTCCCTGCTCCGGGAGATCGACGCCCTCTCCCGGCAGGAGAAGCTCGTGAGCCACGCGGAGCGTCCCCTCGAGGAGGTGAAGGCCCGGATCGACCGCCGCCGCACGGAGATGGAGGTGCGCCTGCAGGCGCTCACCTCCGCCACCAGGGGCGGCGAGTACGAGGCCCGCGCCCGCCTGAACCTCGCCGGCGAGTAATCCCGGGTTCCTCTCAACTCCCTCCGCCGCCGGACCGATACGAACACGAGCGATACGGTCACAGGAAGGGTCCGGCCATGGAGCAGAAGTCCAGGGTTCTCGTCGTGGACGACGAGCGGGCGATCGCCGAACTCGTCGCCCACCATCTGTCGACCGGGGGTCTCGCCGCCAGACAGGCCTATGACGGGGCGGAGGCCATCGAGGCCCTGGAGTGCGACCGGTTCGACCTCGTGGTCTCCGACATCAGCATGCCCCGCCGGAGCGGCCTCGATGTCCTGGAGGCGGCCCACCACCGGGACCGCACGCTCCCGGTGATCATGCTGACCTCCAACTCCAACCTGGACACGGCGGTCAAGGCCATGCGCATGGGGGCTGCGGACTACGTCCTGAAGCCCTTCACGCTGGACGCCCTCGACATGTCGGTGGAGCGGGCCTTCGAACGCCGCCGGCTCCTCCTGACCGACCAGCACTATCGCGAGAACCTCGAACTGGCCGTGGCGGAGAAGACCGGCAGCCTCCGGAAGGCCCTGTCGGAGCTGCAAGTCGTGTTCAACGCCACGGTGGAGGCGATGGTAAGCGCCATCGAGGCGCGCGACTGCGAGACGCAGCACCACTGCCGCCGTGCGCGGGAGTACACGCTCATGCTCGCGCACCGGATGGGCATCCGGGGCACGGAACTCCGCGACATCGGCTGGGGGAGCCTGCTCCACGACGTGGGCAAGATCGGCGTCCGCGACGACATCCTCCTGAAGCGTGGCGCCCTGACGCCGACGGAGTGGGACGAGATGCGCCGGCACCCGGTGGTCGGCTTCCAGCTCCTCTCGCCGATCGCGTTCCTCTCGGGAGCGGCGCAGATCGTCCTCAACCACCACGAACACTGGGACGGCTCGGGCTACCCCTACGGCAAGCGGGGCGACGAGATCCCCCTCGGCGCGAGGGTCTTCATGGTGGCGGACGCCATCGAAGCCATCACCTCCCGTCGCGTCTACAAGGCGCCCCTGCCCTTCGAGGCCGCGGAAGAGGAGATCGTCCGCTGCTCCGGCACCCACTTCGATCCTGCCGTGGTGGACGTGTTCCGTTCGATCCCGAGGCCGCACTGGGTGACGGCCCGCCGGAAGTTCCTCGCCGACAGCCGCTGCAGCCCCGCCTCGGCATTCACGCCGCTCCGGTCTCCGGAGCCGGCGGTTCACGTCTGAACGTCCTGCCGGCACGGACCCGCCCCGCCCCGGGAGCGTGACGGCGGGCCGGACCGCGGCGCTAGAATGCCGGCATGGTGCGAAGCGCCGTACCGTTCCTCCTCGCCGGTCTCGTCCTGACCTCCTGCTCGACCCCCCGGCCCGCGGCGGTCGACGTCCCGGAGCGGGCCACCCGATTGCCCGGGATCTCCATCGGGCAGACCACGCGCGCGGACCTGCTCCTGCGCTACGGGATGCCCACCGGGCGGTTCGAGAACGACCGCATCCTCACCTTCATGCTGCGCCTGACCGCGGATGACGAACTCCTTCCCGTATCGGGGGACGTGGCCTGGCGGGATCCGCGGTTCCGGACCTGGGACTTCGCGACCTACAGCCTCGTGACCGTGTTCGAACCGGATGGCCGTCTGGCCCGCTTCGAACTGGTCCGGGTGAACGGATGATCCGGCCGGTCCTCGGTCTCGGGGTCCTCCTCGCGGCGGTGGCCTGCGAGACGGGCCACCCCGTGGTGGTGCCGCTCACCCCCGAGCGCGTCCAGCACCACTGGCTCCCGGGCATCGAGGACGGGAAGACCACGCTGGCCTCCGCCACCGCGGCCCTGGGAGCGCCCCTCTCGTTCGAGGGCGGCGGCGTGGGCATCTGGCGGCTCCTGCTGGTCCTCGACCCGACCTTTCCCGACGACGACGCGCTGGATGCCGAGCTCGACGAGATCGCGTACCTCTGGTGGAATCCCTACGACCCGTACCGGCCGGTGAACATGGCCGGTGTGGCGGAGCGGCGCGAGCGACTGTTCGAGAACGGGGCGATGGTCACCGCCGGTGCCGCCCCACCGCCGGGCTTCGCGCGCCATGCCCTGCTGCGGGAGGCGGAGTTCCACCTCGTCGCCGCCTTCGGTCCGGACGGGGTGCTGCGCCGTCACTCGTTCGTGAGGGTCGGCCCATGATCCGCGCCGCCACCCTCGTCCCTATCCTCCTCGCCGCGGGCTGCCTCTACATTCCCACCCCGTCCCACGGCCACCTCGGCGGCCACGGGGCCATCGGGGACGAGGAGGCCTCCGCTCTCCTGCCGGGGCGGACGGACCGCGAGGCGGTCCTGACGCGGCTCGGCGAGCCGGACGCCTCCCTCCTCGCGGACCGCCTCTTCGTCTACTCGTGGCAGGAGATCGGCGGCTACCTGATCGCGCAGTCGAGCGGACCGGTCCCCTCGCGCCGGCTGTTCCTGGTGCTGTTCGACGAC
>JALOQY010000342.1 GCA_025459285.1 Planctomycetota bacterium
GCGCGAACCCGGTCCCCGCCCGGTCCACGACCCGGAGATCGAGGACGTACACTCCCGGCGAGGACAGAGTGGCCCGGATGGCGAAGTCCGCCGTGCCGGTGGAAGCGACCGACCAGTTCGGCTGCGTGGCGCCCTCCGGATCGACGCGCACGAGGACCTTGCGGGCCCCCTGGAACGCGGCGTCGTAGAGGTCGCTGCGGATCTCGACCGTCCCGTCGGCGGAGTTCAGCGCGTTCGGGATGTCGGGCCGCATGAGCCGCGTGCTGATGCCGTTGACGATGACGTGGAACGACCCGCGGCGCTCGAAGACAACCGGGTCCACCGGCCCGACCTGGGCGAGCAGCCGGTCGCACTCCGAGTTGAACCGGGCCAGCCTCTGCTCGTGGCCCGAGAACTCGGGGGCATAGAGGCCGTACGCCTTGACCGCCTCCAGGTGCCGGGCCGCGAGGTTCGCGGTGGCCCGGCCGCCGTTCAGCACCCGTAGCCGGTCGTCGGCCGACCCGCCCCGGAAAGACAGGGCCCGCTCGGCCTCCGCGAGGTACGAGTCGACCGTCCGCTCGTCCTCCGCCGCCTGGGCTTCCGCCGCCTGAACGTACGCCGCGTACTCCCGGACCAGCGCCGCGAGGTTCGCGTCGCCGCCGCCGAGCAGGGACGCGAGCGAGGCCTCCGCCTCGCGCTTCGCCGCGAGAACGCCGTCCGCCACGAGCGGCGACTCGCCGGCCAGCGCGTCGTACTGCGCGAGGAGCTCCCGCGCCTCGGCCTGCACGCGCGGGAGGTCGGGGACGGCCGGCGTGGTCGCGCGGTTCAGGGCATCGAGCGTCGACCGGTGCCAGGCGAGCGACCGGCGCAGCGGGGCATAGGTCGGGGCATCGAGGCCGAGGGAAGAGCGATTCGTCCCCGCGAGCGCCTTCTCGTACCCCGAGCTCCGCCCGTCGAAGAGGGAGCGCGCCGAGCCCGACCGGCGCACCATCTCGCGGAGGTCGGCGGCGAGGGAGGGCCGGGCGACCAGTTCCGTGGCCTCGGGGGGCAGGACGACCGGACCGCTCCCCCCGGCGCGCCGGGCGATCGCCTGCGCGCCTTCCGACAGCTCCCTTGCGTATCCGAGGCTCCGCCGGCCCGCGGCGAAGTCCTCCCGCGCCTCGGCGGTGAAGGCCACGAGGTTGGCGAGCTCGACCCGCTGCGCCCGCAGGCTTTCCAGGGCGTTCCGCCGGCGCAGATTCAGGCCGACGAGCTGGTCGATGTGCTCCTTCCAGAATCTCTCCGGATCGGGGTCGAACTCCGCCCTCCGGTCACGCCGCCCGCCCTGCTCCCCGGTGGCGATGGCCACCAGGTTCTCCCGCGGGTAGTACGCTTCCTCCAACGCGCGGAAGGCCTCGACCCGTGCCCGGATCAGGTCGGCGTCGTCGCTCCCCATCCCTTCCAGTTCGGTGAAGAGGCGCGCCGTCTCCTGCTCGTAGCCCGTGACCCCCGCCGCGAGGAAACCGTCCATCGACGACAGGGCCTCCTCCGGGGTCTTGCCTCCCCGGCGCACGTAGTTCGCCGCCACGGCCGGGTCGTAGCGTCCGCCGACGGCCTGGTCCCTGAACTGCCCCGCCTCCGCGGAGGGGCCGAGGCGCTGCGCGGCGGTCTGCGCGAGCCCTTCGCGGGCCCGGGCCGAAACCTGCTCGTGCGCGGCGTCGTAGCGACCGGCGAAGAACCGCGTGCGGAGCTGGGCCTGGGCGCCCTCGGCGGCGGCGCGCACTTCCGCGAGCGCCGGCCCCGCTGCGGCGAGCCGCTCGGTCCGGAGGGCGCCGACTCCCGCTTCGTGCTGCCGCAGCGTCTCCTCCAGGGTCTCCGCCTCGGTCGAGAGCTGCGCCGCGAGATCCGGGCCGGTCTTCGGCTTCTTCGCGTCCCGGCGGTACTGCTGGGCGATCTCCGAAAGGAGGCCCGTGTAGTCCTTCTCCGCCTTCTCCCACTCCCGAAGGGCGGCCCGGCCCTCGTCCCAGAAGACCTCGTTCCCCACGATGGCGTCGAGGATCACGGCGTAGTCGGTCCGGAACTTCTCGAGCGCCTCGGTGGAGACCGGGACGACGAGCGCTTCCTTCGACTTCTCGAGGGTCTTGCGGGCCGAACGGAGTTCGCCGGTCGCGGTCTCGGCATATCCGAGCAGACGGCCCGACGTCAGGAGCGGGGACTCCCCGCGGCCGCGCCCCTTCTGGTCCACCTCGCGCCGGAAAGCCGCATCGGACCAGTAACGCAGGGCCATCGTGCCATCCTCGTCCCGCTCGCCGGCTCGCCGGAGAGCCCGCCGGGTCTCCGCCCAGCGGGCGCGCTCGGCGACGATCCGGTCCTGGATCTCGATGTACTTCACCAGCACGGCGAACCGCAGTTCCCGCTGGTCTTCCGCGGCACGGTGGAAGGCCGCCGCCCGGGTGAGGGCCACGCGCCGGGCGGCCTCCTCGAAGCGGGCGAGGTACCGTGCCCGATCGCGCTGGCGTCCCTGGCCGATCTGGTTCCTGGCCCGCCCCCACCACTGGGAGAACATCCGGTCCATCTTCTCCATGGTGTCGAGGCCGCCGATCTCCTCCATGCGGCGCCAGCGCTCGGTGCGCTCCCCGAGCCAGGTCCGGAAGGCCGAAACGTCGCGCTCGTCCGCCCAGCGGGCGAAGCGTCCCCATTCGGCGTCCGCGACCTCCGGGACGTCGGGCATGTCGACGATCCGGTCGCCGCCGGTGATGTACCGGAGCAGTCGCCGGACACCGTCCGGGCGGAGCCTCGGCCGAACACCCTCCATGTCCCCGGCGGCGATCTGGTCGAGCACCTCGAGGTAGGCCTCGGGGGTCATGCGCGGGTCGATCTCGCGGTGGATCTCCTCCGCGAGACCCGCCTTCACCATCGTCTCCACGAACCGCCGGGCGCCGGGGTCCGTCGCCCCGAACCAGTCGTAGAACTCCTCCGACCCCGCGAGCGCCGCGAGGGGCAGGAACAGAACGAGGAGGGTGCCGCCGAGGATGGTCAGTTTCATGGTCTCGCTCCCGTCGCCACCGGAACCACACGCCGATGCGCCCGATCTTATTCCCGGGGTGGCAGTACTGCAACAGCTGCCGAAACCTGCGCGACCCTTGATCCGTACTTCCCGATCCCCCCGTCCGTATACGATATTCAGTCTGGGACGCTGGTCCGGTCTTCTCCCCGGGACTCCCGATGGGCAAACGAGGCGAACTCTTCCATGTCGTCACCGGCGCGCAGGCGCTCGCCCACGAGGCGGCGGACCGCATCGAGGCGGCCGCCCTGGAGGCCACGCGCCTTCGCGACCGGTTCACCCTGGTCCTCGCCGGCGGCGCCACGCCGCGCGCGCTCTACCGCATCCTCGACGTGAAACCCCGCTGGGGGCGCATCGACTGGAGCCGGACCGAGGTGTTCTTCAGCGACGAGCGGTGCGTGGGCCCGGACGATCCGGCCAGCAATTACCGGATGGCGCACCGGGCGCTGCTCCGGCGCGTGCCGATCCGGGACGGGAACCTGCACCGGATCTACGGTGAACTGCCGCCGGAGGAAGCCGCGGACCGCTACGACGCGGAGGTCCGCGCCGCCTTCGGCGGGGCGTTCCCCACGTTCGACCTCGTGCTCCTCGGCATCGGCCCCGACGGCCACACGGCCTCGATCTTCCCCGCGTCGCCCACGCTGAAGGTCACCGACCGGGTCGCCGTCGCGGCCACGGCCCTCACCGAACCGAAGGCGCGGGTCACCCTGACACTGCCCGCGATCAACGCCGCGCGCCAGGTCGTGTTCCTCGTCAGCGGCAAGCACAAGGAGCACGCGCTCTCCTGGGTCGTGGAGGACCGCGAGCGCGGGGAGAACGCCCGCCTGCCGGCCTCCTGCGTGGCCCCGAAGGACGGGCTCCTCGTGTTCATGGTGGACCGGGCCGCCGCCCCCTATCTGTCCCCGCGGAAGAGGCAGCCCTGATCCTCGCCGGCGACGTGGGGGGCACGAAGACCGTGCTCGCGCTGTTCGGGCCGGAGGGCCCTCCCGCTCCCGCCCTCCGCCGCGCGGTCCTCCCCACGGCGACCGGGACCGGCCCCGCGGCCTCGATCCGGACCTTCCTCGGGGCGGATGCGGGCCGGGTGCGCGCCGCCTGTCTCGCCGTGGCCGGCCCGGTCCGGGAGAACCGGGTCCCGGCCGTCAACCTCCCCTGGCCCCTCGACGGCGGGGATCTCGCGCGCGCCGCCGGACTGCCCCGGGTGACGCTCCTGAACGACCTCGAGGCAACCGCGGAGGCGCTCCCCGTCCTCGCCGGGGCCGATCTGCTCGTGCTGCGGGAGGGACGGCCGGACCCCGCCGGTGCGCGGGCGGTGATCGCCGCCGGAACCGGCCTCGGCATGGCGATCGTCTCCCCGCGGGGCGAGGTGGTCCCGGCGGAAGGAGGCCATTCCACGTTCCCCGCCCGGACTCCGCTCGAGACCGCGTTGCGCGACCGGCTGGCCGGACGGTACGGCCACGTGAGCCGGGAACGGGTGGTCTCCGGCCCCGGACTCGCCGCGATCCACGCCTTCCTCCGCGACCGGGCGGGCCTGCCGCCGCCCCCGGCCGCTCCCGACCCCGCGGCGGCCGCGGCTAAAGCCGCGCTCCGGGGGGGCGACCCGCTGGCGGAGGAAGCCCTCCGCATCTTCCTTTGCGCCTACGGCGCTTCCGCGGGCGATCTCGCGCTGGTCGCTCTCGCCCGCGGCGGCCTCTACGTCGCCGGCGGGATCGCGGCGAAGCTCGCCTCTCGTTTCTCCGGCGGGGAGTTCCTCGACGGCTTCTCCGACAAGGGCCGTCTCCGGAGCCTCATGGACGAGATCCCGGTGCGACTGATCCGCAACCAGGACGCCCCCGTCCTCGGCGCCGCCCGCCGGGCGGTCCGGGATGCGGCTGCTAGCGCACCCGGAGGCCGGCCAGCTTGACCGCTCCCCGGTGGTAGCCGGTGGGGAAGAGCCGCTCCAGGTCCCAGAGCTGGATCCGGTTCTTCTCGCAGATCGCGGACGCCCTCTGACGGCCGGCGCTGTCCGGTCCCGGAGGCCTCCATGTCCGACGGTGCAGTTCCCGTCTCCGCGCCGTCCCACGACGGTCATCCCCACTGTCCGGCCTCCGAATACGAGCCCGGGGCGCCGTCCGCCCCCG
>JALOQY010000343.1 GCA_025459285.1 Planctomycetota bacterium
GTCGGGTGCCCGAAGAACACCCTCGACGGCAAGAACTACAAGTTCGATGACTCCGACAGTCCGGGGATCATGTACATCCCGCACCCCTACGAGGAGACTGGGCTCGCAACCGGACAGCGCCACGTCCTCCAGGACGCGTCGGACTCCCGCTTCGTCCTCCGGCTCGAGAACGAGGCCGGGCTCGCCATACCGGAGGCGCAGTACGAGGTCACGTTCTCGGACCGGTCCACGCGCTCCGGAAGCCTCGACCGCAACGGGATGGCGGTGATCGCCGACCCGGTGCCCGGCGACGTGGCCGTCCTCTACCCCGACCACGACGACATCGTCGCGAAGTCCACCGCCGTGACGATCCGCAAGGCCTTCGCCGATCGCGACGTCCCCATGGTGCTGTGGTGCCTGAAGCAGTCGCCGGAGGTCATGAAGAAGGCCGAAGCGGCCTATGCGAAGTACTGCGACGATCTCTCGGGGCAGGGCCTCGTGGAGGACGTCTACCAGGAGGTGACCGAGCCGCCGGCCCTCCAGATGGCGGTGGGTCTCATGGCCCTCGCCGGCATGAAGGTGAAGGAAGACGTGGCCGTGGGGGAGGGTTAGAGGGCCATGGGCGACAACCGCATCATAGCCGGGGAGTACGAACTCATCGTCACGCCGCCGCTCCGCACGATCACCCCGGGAGCGAAGATGACCTACCAGGCCCATCACCGGCACGGCACGCTGGGGCCCAACCGGGACCTCGTGCAGTGGTGGGTGGCAAACGACAACGACGTCGTCCGGGAGACCGGCAAGCGGCAGTTCTTCCGCAAGCACGTGGGCTTCGTCTGGAGCGAGTACGAGTGGGAGAAGACGGGCCGGTTCACCATCGCGGCCCAGATCTCCGGCGGAGCGAGGGAGGACACCTGGCTCTGGTATGAGCAGTGGGTGGAGGACGCGGAGACCGTCCTCGGGAGCGAGATCGACCGGATCAAGGAGGAGGGCCTCGCGGACCCCCACTCCACCTACGTGAACATCGTGAAGTACGTCTGGACCCTGGAGGAGATGGCGAAGAAGTTCGGCGTGCCTGCCGCGAAGCAGCGGGAGCACGACGAACTGGTCCAGGGCTACAAGAACTACTACGCCGCCCTGGGGACCTCGGTCCTCAGCCACTACAGCTACCATGGCGTCTTCCCGCTGAAGGTCCTGCACATCACGAAGGAGACGCAGCAGAAGAACCAGCTCAACGTCTTCCTGTCGAAGGTGAACCCCGGAACGCACACCTGGAAGCTGGTGGACTGGACGAACCCGCTGAGTCCGGGGATGAAGACGGTCTTCACCGCCACCGGCGCGAGCGACGAGGCGGCGATCCGGGATCTGCTCGCGCAGTGGGACAGCTCGAACCAGTACTGGCCGGGAACGCTGTCCTACGAGATTCCCTCGGAGGCCTGCGGCCAGGTCATCGAGGGCAGCTTCGAGACGGACGGGGAGTCTTTCTGGACGACGCTCTCCCGCTGGCTCGAGTACTTCGCCCTGGCGGGCGCGATCGTGGCGGGAGTCGTGACGCTGGTGGCTCCGGTGCCGGGCTCCCGCATCGTCTCCGCCGCGATCTGGACCTCGATCTTCTCCAGCAGCGCGGCGGCGGTGATCAACATCGGCCAGCGCCACGAGGGGGGCTTCGGTTCCTGGAAGGACGACGCCTTCGACTGCGTCTCGGTCGTGGGGAACCTCTTCGCGGGGGCCGGCATCTGGGCGAAGGGGGCCACGGTCATCAGCCGGAACGCCTCGGGCCAGGTCCTCCGGTACACCCTCTATGGCCAGGTGGCCTCCGACGGGATCCAGGGAGTCATGATCGCGGCGGACACGCAGAAGAAGATGGAGGAGATCGAGAAGAACCCGAACCTCAGCCCCAAGGAGCGGACCGACAAGTTCCTCGAGCTCTTCCGTTCCGCGGCGCTGGCCGGGACGATGACCGTGATCAGCATCCGGTCCACGAAGGCCGACCTCGAGGTGCTCGATGTCAAGCCCCGGGGGCAACTCGTCGATCCGAAGACGCCGCGCGAGCGCATCGAGGACCTGAAGGACCCGAACCACACGGTGGACACCACGGCGCCCCCGCGGACCGAGGGCCATACCGACGAGGGGGGCCAGACGACCCGGGTGCAGGAGGAGAACGCCCGGGTCCACGGCGAGGGGAAGTCGCGGCCGGTCAAGACCGACTGGCCGCCGCCGCCCGCTCCGGAGGCCCGGGGCATGCGGGCGCTCGACGACGAGCACTTCACGGCGATGGCGCAGGAGAAGAAGCTCTGGATCCTCGTCCGCGACGGCAACGCCTCCGGGGTCGAGTACATCGGGCAGAAGGGCTACGAGGGGAAGCCGGAGTCCATGAAGGCGAAGACCGCCGACGAGGGGCCCCGGAAGGGCCTCGCCTCGTTCCACCCGGAGCACGAGCGCACTTACAAGACGCTGGCCGGAGAGGCGCCGGAGACGACGGTGGCCGCGCTCAAGGCGGACCCCGCGGAGTTCCAGCGGCGCTACGACTACTTCCTCGAGCACAAGATCCACGAGAAGGGCTACAAGGTCGACCAGGCCGACCACTGCACGGTCTACAAGGACACCGTCGATCCGGACACCGGCCTGCCGATGAAGATCAAGTACCATGGGGACTACGACCTGCACGGCGTGTACAGGGAGGACGGGTCGTTCGTCAGCGACACCGAGGGCGTCCGGCGCGAGTTGAACGCGGGCTTCAAGGCGGAGCTCGTCCGCCACGGCGCCCACGACGAGTGGCCGGCCCGGAACAACCCCGACATCGCCGGCCAGAACGCCGGTCCCCAGCCGCCGGTGACGGTGTACGGACCGAACGGCGAGGTGTACCATCTGCCGGACCGGGCGTCCTTCAAGCGCTTCTACCTGGACCACGAGTTCGGGTGGGCGGAGCGTTACGGGCCGTACGAGGCGGTGAAGGGCGAGATCCCGGTGGCGCAGTAGGAGAGGAAAGGTCATGTTCAAACCACCCCTGACGAAGGAGGAGCGGGACGAACTGCTGGCCCGTGTCGAGCGGGACCGCGTGGCCCGGAACGAAGCGCTCCTCGCGAAGGACCGGGAACTGGCGAAGGCCCTGAAGACGGCGTCCCAGTCCGCGCTCGCGGAGTACCTCGACCGTCTCCCCGTGGTCGCCATGGCCGCCTGCCCCTTCACCGGGCAGGTTCTCCGGCGCAGCTTCGACCTCTTCGGCTTCGACGGCGACTGGTGGTGTTCGGGCCAGTCCCGCTACACCGCCACCCCGCTGCCCCGTCACTTCTGCGTCCTGCGCGGCGCGGTCCACTTCGGGGACCCCGGCTCGGAGGAGACGCGAAAGCCCCGCCTCCCGAAGGACTTCGAGGCCGAGACCGGCCCCGAGGTCCCCTACGTGATCCCGCGCCTGCTCGGGAAGGAGGGCGTGATCGCGGTGATCGGCGAGTTGGACATGGCGGAGGGCCAGAAGGTCTACACGATCGGCTACTTCGGAAAGCCGCGCCCCCCGGTGGAGGAGCTGACGGCGGACTGGCCGAACCAGATCCACGAGTGGACCACCGGCCTCGGCGAGAAGGGCTGGAACTTCCCCGTCGACCCCTGGGACTTCGACCTCGCGCCATGGATCGAGAGGGGCAAGCTCCGCTGGTGCGAGCCCGGTTCGAAGAATGAACGTGTCGCGGCCTTGACCGCCCCGGCGGACTGTCCATACCTGGATCTCCCCGGCCGCCGCGAGCAGCTCCGCATCGGGAAGTATGGCCTCCTGGGCTACGGTCTGCCCGACGGCGAGCCGATCGTTCCGCTGGAGTGAGAACCTCCCCCACCGGCGTGACGTTGCCTAGAATTCCGGGCATGAAACCCCTGATGGTCGGCCTCTCCCTGGCCCTGGTGGTCCTCACGCCCGGTTGCCTCCTCCTCGCCGGCGCCGCCGCCGGGGCGGGCGCCGTGCTCGTCTCCGGCGAAGACACCGCCTACGTGGACTTGAAGACGGACCGGGATACGGCCTACCGCAAGGCCACCGCCGTGGTCGAGGTGGCCGGTCGGGTCACTTCCTCTTCTCCGGACCTCGGCACTCTCGCCGGCGAGGTCGAGAAATCCGACGTGGAGGTCGACGTGTTCCTCGTCGGGGACGCCGCCCGCGTCTCGGTGAAAGCGCGCAAACTCGGGAAGACGGTTCCCGACCTCGAACTCGCCCAGCGCCTCGCCGCCGAGATCGGACGATGAGCGAGGCCGAACACCGGCCCCCCTGCGGGCGGGAGCAGGAACAGTGATCGTCGCGGGGAAAGTGGAAGCCTATCTCGAATCGCTGCGCCCCCGCGCCGAGGGCGTGCGGGCGAAGATGGAAGCGTACGGCCGGAAGCGGGACTTCCCCTTCATCGGGCCGCTCGTGGGGCCGGTCCTCTCGCTCCTCTCCCGCTCGATCGGCGCGCGCCGGGTCTTCGAGTGCGGCTCGGGCTTCGGCTACTCGGCCCTCTTCTTCGCCGAGGCCGTCGGCGAGGGCGGCGAGGTCGTCCTCACCGACCGGTCGGAGGAGAACCTCGCGAAGGCCCGGGAGTTCCTCGAAGAGGCCGGCCTCGCCGGCCGCTGCCGCTTCCTCGCCGGCGATGCTCTCGCGCTCCTGGCCACGGAACCGGGCCTCTTCGACGCCATCCTCGTGGACATCGACAAGGCGGCCTACCCCGCGTCGCTCGCCGTCACCGTCCCCAGGTTGCGCCCCGGCGGACTGCTCCTGACCGACAATCTGCTCTGGTCCGGCCACGTCGCCGACGGGCGTTTCCGGGACGCCGCGACGCTGGCGATCCGGGAGTACAACCGTCTCCTCCACGCCCACCCGGACCTCGAATCCGTGATCCTCCCCCTGCGGGACGGCCTCGGTGTCTCCCGCCGCCGCTGATCGGGCGCAGGTCCGTCGGCCGGCAGCCTGTCGGGGTAAGGGGGGCGCACCGCAGAGATCGATCTTGGCCCCGCCGGGCTGCATTCGGGTGGGAACGAGGGGTAAAACGTACCGA
>JALOQY010000051.1 GCA_025459285.1 Planctomycetota bacterium
GCTTCTCCGTAGATCTTCGCGAAGAGCGCCTCGCCGCGGCGCAGGAAGTAGCCGTTGCCGGGCGCGCGACCGGCGGGGAACTCCGGCTTCGCGGGCGGCGCACCCTCCTGCCCGGCGAGCACCTCGGCCAGCACTTCGAGGGCATGGATGGCCCGCGGGTAGCCGGCGAAGAGCATGGCCTGGAGGACGGCCTCCCGGAGGTCGTCGACGCGGGTCCGGCCGGTGAGCGCTGAGCGGAAGCACTCCCGGAGGTCGTCGGTGCGCCCGAGCAGCGTGAGCACGGCGGTCCGGACGAGCCGTGCGGCGAGCGCGGGGAGCTTCCCGCTTCCGGTGCTTGGATCCGCCCTGCCCATGAGGCCCGTGATTCTAGCGGAGCCGCCCCGGGACCGGCAGCGGGAACGGAGCGGACGGCATCACTTCAGCTGGTCAAGGATCTCGCGCCAGACGGCGGGGTCCGTTCCGCCGTCCCGGCTCGTGCGCCGGCGGAGTTCCGAGCGGACGTTCTGGGCGAAGTCCGGATCCGGCGTGCCCTCGAACAGCGCGACGAGGTCCCCGCTCGGGAGCAGGACCGGAGCGTTCTCCAGGATCGCCTTCAGGGCGCGGCTCCGGGCATAGCCGGGCTCGGAGCCGGTCTTCAGGATGAGGAGGAGTTCACTGCGCGCCGTCTCCGATTCCCGGGCGATGCGCGCGAGGTCTTCGAGCGTCTCCCGCTTCGACGCCCCCGGTGGCATGCGCCGATAGGCCGCCGCGGTGAGGAGAGCCGGGTCCTCGGTCCCCGCGAGGCCGAGGCTTCGCGAGAGCATGGCGAGAGACGCGGCCTTCGCGGCATCCGTCCGGGAGGTGCGCGCGGCGTCGAGGAAGATCCGGAGCGAGCCCTCCGGGTCGAGACGCGCGAGAGCTTCCACGAGCCGGGTCGCCGTCTCGGAGTCCTTCTCCGCCTTCAGCGTCGACGCGAGAAAGGGCGACCAGGCCGCCTCTCCGGTCTTCGCCGCCGCCATCGCGCCGGCTTCGCGCAGCCTCGCATCCTCGTCCCGGAGGAGGATCTCCACCTGCGTGCGATCGGCGCCGTCCCCCTTCCGGATCCGGGCGAGGCAGAGAGAGCGCTTCTCGGGTTTCGCCGACAGACTCTTCGCGGCCTCCACCGCCATCGCGAAGGCCTCCCCGGGCGCGGCCCCGGCGAAGTCCGCGAGCAGCCAGTCGAGCCAGACGTCGGGCGAGTCACCGAGGTCCTTCCCGACGCGCGCCGAAAGGGCCTCGGCCATCCGGGCCCGCCGGACGGGGTCGAGCTTCGGCAGCTTGAGGACGATCCCCAGGGCGTCCCGGGGGACCATGAGCCGCCCGAAGGCCGCCGCGATGCGCCGGCGGGCCGTCTCATCGGGGTCCGTCATCAGGGCTTCATCCAGCGCGGACGTGATGTCGCGGGAGGCGACCCCCAGCTCCAGCAGGCGATCGGCGATGCGTCCCCGCAGGACCGCTCCACCCCGGCGGTCGACGAACTCCCGCTCCTCCCGGATCAGATAGCCGGCGAGGTCGAGCGGCGCGCGGGAATCGTCCCGCCCCAGGGCTTCCTTGATCGGCGCGACGCGGATCCAGTCCTCGACCTCCATGACCACCACCCGCACGGCCCACGCCCCGAAGATCAGGAAGGCCAGGAGCCCGATCACCAGAACATGGGTCCCCACCGGCGAGGACCGCCGCCACGCCCGGAACTTCCCCCACCGCCTGAGGATCCCGGCGGTGATGAGGACGAAGCCCACGGCCACGAGCGTCGCCGCCGCGAGGCTCAGGAGGTCCGCCGACGATGGCACGAAGCGGAGCCCGACGCCGGCGGCGAACACCACCGGTCCGATGACGAGGAGGTTCCGTCTCACGCTCTCATCCTACCCGGTCGGCGCGCCGATTCCTCCGGCTAACCGCGGAGTAGATCCCCTCCACCCGTTCGGCCTGGGCGGCGAGATCGAAACGGCGCAGGGCCACGGCGCGCGCGGCCCCGGCCATCGCGTCGCGCTCCCCGAGCCCGAGCGCCAGGCGCCGCACGGCGAAGGCGAGCGCCTCGGGATCGTGGGGCACGAGGAGGCCGTCGACGCCGTCGGTGACGATCTCCGGCAGCATGCCCACCCGGGCCGCGATTACCGGAACCCCCATGGCGAAGGCCTCCCGGACCGCGCGGCAGGAGCCGTCCGAGCCGGGCCAGAGGAAAACCTTCGCGTCGAGGAGCCCGAGGGTCGCCACGTACTCGTCCCCGGTGCGGTAGCCGGCGAAGACGATGCGGTCCCCGAGGACCCCCTGCCTCGCCCGCTCCACGGCGACCCGCTCCATGTGGGTGCCCCGCCCCACCACGAGCACCCGGAGGCGCGGGACGTCCGCCGCGACCCGGTCGAGGGCATCGAAGAAGACGTCGAATCGGCGCCGGGGCTGGATCCGCGCCACGATGCCGAGCACGAAGTCCCCGGGTTCGATCCCGAACGCGTCCCGCAGGTCGGGCAGCGCCCGCGCCGGATCGAACCGCGCGAGGTCCACTGCCGCCTCCACCGAGGCCGTGCGGTCCTCGCGCCCGAGGTCTCGCGCGACGACCTCGGCGCGCACGTGCTCCGAGGCGCAGAGCAGGAAGTCCGTCCGCCGGGAGAGGTTCGCCCGCTCCCGCCGTCCCCGGGGCACCGTCCCGTCATGGACCGTCCGCACGACGGGGAGACCGCCCGCCGCCGCCCCGGCGATCAGGTGGTCGTTTCGCGTGTGACAGTGAAGGAGGTCCGGCTGCCACTCGGCGAGGAGCGCCCGGAGCCGCCGCACGTCCCGGAACGTGTCGAGCGGGCTCCAGTGCTTCTTGAGCGCGAGCCCCCCGGTGACGGCGAGCCCCCGCCTCGCCGCCGCCTCCGCCACCCAGTTCCGCCGGCCCCGGGGGGGGCGACCCGACAGGAACCGGACCTCGTGGCCCCGGGCGCGCAGTGCGATCGCGAGGTTCGCGGCCGGCTCCGCGGGCCCCGTCCACTTCCAGTTGGCGAGGAGGTGGACGACCTTCATTCGATGGGGTCCATCTTCACGACGATCTTTCGGCGCACCTCGGCCAGCACGCCGCGGGCGTACTGCTTCTCGCGGGTCGAACCATCCTCGTCGAAGACGTAGGCCCGGAAGAACCGCAGCCGGTCGGTCTTCGTGACGAGGACGGCCACGGAGGCCGCGATCTGCGCGAGGTTCTTGACCCGACGCCGGCGGCTCACACGCCGTCCGAAGCGCACGCGGTCGTAGTCCACGAGCCGGAACCCGAAGGTCCCGTCCGCCGCGCGCATGACGAAGACGTTCACCGCCTTCATGTCGCCGTGGTAGATGCCGCGCCGGTGCAGGTCGCCGACGAACCGCCCGAAGGCCTTCACCAGCGAAACCTTCTCGGCCCGGACCGCCGGCGTCAGGGCCCCGGCATAGCGCTTCAGGACGAAGAGGTCGATCCGCGTGAGGTCACAGAGGTCCTCCATGATGAGCCACGATCCCCCGCGGATCGGCCAGCGACCCGCGACGAGCGCGGCGAGGGGCCGGGCCACGGGCACGCCCCGCACGGCGAGCGCGTTGCCGTTCACGAAGGACTTGAGCCCCCGGACCGTCCGGAAGACGTTCTTCAGCCAGTCGAGGGTGCTCCGGCACCGCGTCTCCTTCACCACCACCCGCGCCTGCTCCACGGAGCCCGGCAGCACCTGCCGGGAGAGGATCGACCGGCGGGAGTGCTTGAGGACCTCCGGGGTCTTCCGCCAGGCGCTCAGCAGGTGGTCTCCCACGGCGTGGAGCGGCGCCCAGGACGGAACCTCGCGGCGTCGCCACATCCGGAAGTGCCCGATCCGCTCGTTCGTGAAGGTCGTGGACTGCTTCACACAGCGTTTCGAACGGCTCGCGAGCCTCCGGAGTTCGAGTCTCCCGATCGCGGCCTCGATCGCCGGGAGCGCTTCGCGCCCGCCGAGCACCGGCGCGGCCCCCTCGTAGTCGTCGAGGAACACCGCGCGGTCGGCCCCCGCCGTGACCGTACCGAGGGAGTGGAGCAGCTTCGCGACGTTCCCGAACCGCGCGCGCCGGGAGACCCGGCCCGGCCCGCGGACCGTGTGCAGATCGAGGATCCGGATCTCCGCCGCCCCGGGCTCCCCCGTGACGAGGAGGTTGCCGCCGTGGAGGTCCCCGTGGACGAAGCCCGCGTCGTGAAAGCGCCGGACGAGGCGGGCGAGACCGAAGAGGAGGGCCCGCCGGCCGGGATCTTCCGGGCGGCCCGCGAAGCGCTCGACGAGCCAGGGGACCACCGCCGACCCGCCCGTCACCTCCTCCGTGGCGAAGAAGCCCTCCCGCAGCACGCCGCCGCGCCGCCTCTCCCCCATGAGGACCGCCCGGACCGCGGGGAGCCCGACGGCCTCCATGGCCCGGGCGATCCGCCACTCCGTGCGCGGCCGCGAGCGCACGAGCGACTTCGCGGCCTCCAGCAAGCCCCGCGAGTGGTACCGCTTGAGGATGAGCGTCCCCCCGCCAAACGGCACGCGGAGCACCGTCCGCACGGTGTTCTCCTTCACGACCGTGACCCCGGGCGCGCCGGCCAGGGAACCGAGGGCCGGCAGGAGGTCCCACTCCACCGCTTCCGCCCGGTCCGCGCGCACGAGGAATCGCGCGCCGGCGCGCCGGACCTCCCGGAACCCGGTTCCCTCAGCGCCCACGGGCCATCTCCGAGAGCTTCAGGTACTTGAGGAAGACGTAGTACGAGCCGAGGACCGCCACCGCGAAGCCGGCCCGCCCGTCGAGGAAGCCGAGCTTCAGGAGATACATCCGGACGAACTTGCCGGGCGGATGCAGGAGGAGCCGAAAGAGCCGCGGTCGGGCGCCCCGGGCGAGCTTCTCCCTCGCGGCGATCGTCGTGAAGAGGTCGATCTGCTTCAGGTGGTCGGAGACCGACCGGTAGGAGTAGTGGTGGATGTCGCCCGAGAGCTTCGCCTCCCGGCCGCGGACCTCCACGTGATCGTGGGGGTTCACGCCGCCCCACCGGGCCCGGTCGCGCCGGAAGAGGCGGACCTTGCGGTCGGGGTACCATCCGCCGTGGTCGATCCAGCGCCCGAGGTAGAAGGTGCGCCGCGGCATCGAGAACGCGTCCGGGAGGTCCGCCCGGGACAGCGCCGACTCGATCTCGGCGGCGAGTTCCGGGGAGAGCCGCTCGTCCGCGTCGAGGCAGAGGACCCAGTCGGTGGCCGCGGCGTCCACCGCGAAGTTCTTCTGCTGCACGTGGCCGGGAAACGGCGCGTTCACGATCACCCGCGCGCCGCGGGCCGCGGCGACATCGCGGGTGGTGTCGGCCGAGCCGGAATCCACGACCAGCTTCTCCGCGGCGAAGGGGACGGAATCGAGACAGGCGGCGAGGCGGTCCTCCTCGTTCGCGGCGATGACGCAGAGGGTGACCGGAGGCGGGCTCACCGCACCCTCCCCCAGAAGAGCCGGTGCCAGGAAAGGCTTCGCCGGCACCGTGCGAGGAGCGCCCGCTCCTCGCTCCGGCCCGGGCGCGCGCCGAAGTAGGCCTTGAAGAACCGCAGGCGGTCCCCGAAGCGCACGGCGGGGCCCCGGCGGGCGAGCTTCACCAGGGATCGGTCGAAGCGGAGCAGGTTTGCCATGCGCATGTCGCGCGGCACGGGGTCGAGGACCCGCGCGCGGTCCAGGTCGATGATGATCGCATCCCCGGCCGCGAGAAGGACGTTCTTCGCGTGCAGGTCGGCGTGCCACACGCCCGCCTCGTGGAGCCGGCGCGCCTGTCGGCCGGCGGCGCGCAGGGCCGGACCGGCGGGATGACCGGCCCGCAGCCACGCCCCGAGGTCCGTGGCGCCGGTCACCTCCCGCGTGAGGAGAAAACCCTCGTGGAGGAGCGGCCCGGCCGGCCGGAACCACGCCGCCAGTACCCGGGGGACGGCGGCGCCGGAGGTCTCGGCGCGCGCGGTGGCGAGGAGTTCCCGGAGCGGGCGCGGCGGCCCGAGGAATCGGCGACCGGTGAGGCCCCGGAAGAGACCGCCGTGCCGGTAGCGGCGGAGCACTCCCGCCGTGCCGTCGGGGAGGGCCACTCGCATCGGCCGGCCCCGCCCGGCGAAGGCCGGCTCGCCCTTCGCGGCGAGGGTCTCCGGGTCGAGGACGCCGGCGGTGAGGAGCGTGGCCCGGTCTTCGCTCCGGAGCGCCACGCGCCAGCCCTCTCCCGGGGCCCACTCGTAGCCCTCCGGAAGCCCGGCCGGACCGGCGGCACTGGCGTTCGCTTCCCGATGCATCGCGCCCGGAGAGTACCCTCTCCCGGGCTGCAAGGGAAGAGCGCGCCGGGCATCCCCCGGCGACCCGCGATCCCGCGACCCCGGCCCGGGCGTCCCCGCGCGGGCCGCCGGCCCACGCCGACGGGCTGCTTGGCGGATGCCGCCCGATCTGGCACGATTCCCCACGTGGGACCGGAAGCGAGGACGGCATGAAGGTCGTGATCGTGGGCGCCGGGCAGGTGGGATTCCACATTGCCGAGCGCCTGTCCCGGGAGGGCCACGACGTCTCGCTGATCGAGCGGGACCCGGAGAAGGCCACGCTCATGGCGAGCCAGTTGAACGCCCTCGTGGTGCAGGGCACGGGGGCCAGCGCGGAGTCGCTCGACCAGGTGCGGATCGCGAACACGGACCTGTTCATCGCCGTCACCGATCAGGACGAGGTGAACCTCATCTCCTGCATGCTCGCGAAGGGGGAGGGAGTCAAGCGCGTCATCAGCCGCATCCGGAACGTGGAGTACGCGGGCCGGGACTGGCGCGACAACGCGAAGAAGCTGGGCATCGACCTCCTCATCAACCCGCAGCGGGTGGTGGCCGAGGAGATCTGCGAGGTGATCTCCTACCCGGCGGCCGCCGACGTGGCGGAGTTCGCCAACGGACGGGTGGTCTTCCTCGGCTACAAGGTGCCTCCCGACAACCCGCTCGCGGGCATCACCCTCCGGGAACTCGGGGACCTGCGCGGCATGTACCGGCTGGTCGTGGCCGCGCTCTCGCGCCCGAACGAGACGATCGTCCCTCGCGGCGACGACAAGATCATGCCCGGCGACATCGTCTACTTCCTCTGCCGGAAGGAGGACCTCGCCGCGATCAATTACCTCTTCGGGTTCGAGAAGCGCCAGACCCGCACCGTCATGGTGCTCGGCGGAGGCCGGATCGGCGAGGCGGTGACCCGGGAACTCCTCGCCCGGCGGTTACGGGTGAAGGTCGTGGAGCGGAGCGCCGAGCGCTGCCGCTACCTGGCCGAGCACCTCCCGGAAGTGCCCGTCATCCACGCCGAGGGCACGGAGATCGAGGTCCTGAAGCAGGAGGGACTCGCCGAGACCGACGTCTTCGTGGCCGTCACCGACGGGGACGAGCAGAACATCCTCTGCTCGCTCCTCGCCCGGAACCACGGTGCCAAGCGCGTGATCGCCCTCGTGAGCCGGCCGGAGTACGTCTCGCTCGCGCCGGGCCTCGGAGTCGATGCCTGCATCAGTCCGCGGCTCGCGACGGCCGCGGCGATCCTCCGGTTCGTGCGGCGCGGCGAGGTGCTCTCCATGGCCATGGTGGAGGAGTGCGAGGCGGAGGTGATGGAGATCAACCTGCCGGCGAGGAGCTCGATCCTCGGCGAGCCCCTGCGGTCGGTCGACATGCCGCGCGGCTCCATCATCGGGGCGATCGTCCGGGGCGACGAGGTGATCATCCCCGGCGGCAACGACGTCCTCGAGGCCGGGGACCGCGCCGTGGTCTTCACGCTCCCGGAGGCGGTGACCCGGGTGGAGAAGTTCTTCTCGTGAACCTCCGCCTGACACTGAGGATCCAGGGCGGCCTGCTCCTGTTCCTCGCCGCCATGCTGCTCGTCCCGGTCCCCGTCTCGGTCTGGTACCGCGACGGGGCGTGGCTCGGCTTCGCCCTGTCGTCGGTCTTCACCGCCGGGGTGGGCGCCCTCCTCCTGCGGCTCTTCCGGGAACCCGAGGAGCTGACGGTGCGGGAGGGCTTCGGCATCGTCACGATCGCCTGGCTCCTCTTCGCGACGTTCGGGGCCCTGCCCTACGTCCTCTCCGGGACGATCCGGAACCCGGTGGGAGCGTTCTTCGAGGCGATGTCGGGCTTCAGCACGACCGGCTCCACGGTGATCGAGAACCTCGCCCCGGTGGCGCAGAGCGTGCTCCTGTGGCGGTCCATGACCCAGTGGCTCGGCGGCATGGGCATCATCGTCCTGTCGCTGGCGATCCTCCCGCTGCTCGGCGTCGGGGGGATGCAGCTCTTCGAGGCCGAGATGCCCGGGCCGGTGAAGGACCGGCTCCGCCCGCGGATCCAGGACACGGCGAAGCTGCTCTGGGGCGTCTACTTCCTGCTCACGTCGGCGGAGGTTTCGGCCCTGATCCTCGGGGGTGTCCGCCCCTTCGAGGCGGTCTGCCACTCCCTCACCACGATGGCCACCGGGGGGTTCTCCACCCGCAACGGCAGCATCGGCGAACTGGGGGGCAGCTACGTCCACTGGATCGTCACGCTGTTCATGTTCCTCGCCGGCGTGAATTTCACGCTGCACTACCACGCGCTGCGGGGGCGGCCCGACCGCTATTTCCGGAGCGAGGAACTCCGCTTCTACCTGAAGGTGATCCTCGGAGCGGTCCTGTGTCTCTTCCTCCTGAACTTCCGCGCGGCGGCGGATCCGCTCACGAACCTGCGGGACGCCGCCTTCCAGACCGTCTCGATCCTGACGACGACCGGATTCGCCACGGCGGACTACGAGCTCTGGCCGGTGGCGGCGCAGTACCTGCTGATCTGTCTCATGTTCCTCGGCGGCTGCGCGGGCTCCACCGGCGGAGGGATGAAGCATCTCCGGGTGCTTCTGTTGCTGAAGCACGCCTTCCAGACCCTGAGCCGGCTCGTCCACCCCCGTCGCGTCCTCGTGCTGAAGATCGACGGGAAGCCGGTTTCGGGCGCCGTGATCGAGAGCATCCTCGGTTTCTTCGCGTTCTACATCGGCCTCTTCGTGGTCGCGTCGCTCTGCATGGCGGCGCTCGGCTGCGACCTGCTCACCGCCGGCGGCTCGGTGATCGCCTGTCTCTCGAACATCGGCCCCGGCCTCGGGACGGTGGGGCCCACCGAGACCTTCGCCCACCTGCCCGCCGCCGGCCACCTGCTGCTCTCGCTCTGCATGCTGGTCGGCCGTCTCGAGGTCTTCACGGTCCTCGTCCTGGTCCTCCCCTCCTTCTGGCGCCGCTGAGCAGCCGGGGACGCCGTAAACATGTAAACTCTTCGACTTCCCACCGCCGACCCGCCGAGCCGTCGGCCAACTCGGCGGGCCCCGGGCGAACACCGGTGCCAGCGGCGTCCCGCGCATGTCACCGGCGGGCGCTAACCTCCCGGCATGGATGAAGAGAACGAGCCGGAGCCCGAGGTCCGCCTCCGGGTGGTCGTGGACGGGCGGGAGGGACGGTCCGGGCTGCCGGAGGCCGTGGCCAGCGTCTGGCCGCGCACCTTCGCCGGCCGGCTCCCCGTGGGCGACGTGGAGATCGGGCCGCGGGTGCTCGTGGAGCGCAAGACCGTCTCCGATTTCGTCCTGTCGCTCGAGGACGGGCGGCTCTTCCGCCAGGCGATGGCGCTCACCCGGACATCGGTGTCCCCGCTCCTCGTCGTGGAGGGCGAGGACCCCTTCGATGCCGCGCGTCTTCCTCCGGAAGCCCTGCGGGGGGTGCTGCTCACACTGATGGTCGGCTACCGCCTGCCGATCCTCCGCACCGGGTCGGTGGAGGAGACGGCCCTGAGCGTCGCCCGGATCGCGAGGCACGAGGAGCGGCGCCTCGCCCGGCGGGAGACCGTGCCGAACGCCCGCCCCACCGCGGCGCGCCAGGCCATGGAGATCCTCGCCTCGATCCCCGGCGTCGGCGACCGCCGGGCGCGCAAGCTCCTCTCGTCTTTCGGCTCCGTGGCGGCGGTCACCGCCGCACCGGAAGAGGACCTCCTCGCCGCCCCCGGCATCGGCCCCGCCACGGCCCGCGCGATCCGCGAGTCCTGCGGCGTTCCGCCCCTGCCCGCCACACCCGACCCGGTACGGTGATCCGGGATCCCCGGATGCGGTCCTCCGCGGTTCACTTCCCGACGGTGATGTGCCACGTGTTGTCGAACGTCAGGTCCCATGCCGGAAAGTACACGTCGAGCGTCAGCGTGTGGCTCCCTCTGGAGAGCGGCGAGTGGACGAGTGCCAGCCCGGCCACCCAGATCGCGCCGGTGGAGCCGTAATCCGTCGGCTCTTCATACGGCAGGGTCTCTTCGAACCACTGGGCCTCGAAGAAGAAGTCGGCAAGATCGTCCTCCTCGCTGTCGACGAGGGTCCTGCCGTCCAACCGGACCAGGACATCCGCATCCGTGATCCACTCCATCGGGTAGTCGTCCGGGTCGTCGCAGTAGCCACCCTCATAGGTCTCCCCGACGATGACCCAGATCGGAAGCACGAACTTCTGGCCCGTCTTCAGCGACACGTCGATCTCACCGTCGGGCAGCGGCAGGAACACCACGTCCTTCACCTTCCCGTCCGCGGGTTCCCCGGTGAAGAACCAGGTCCAGTAGAGCTCCATCCACTCGCCGAGGCTCTTGCCGAATGCCTTGGAGTGGCCGGGGGGCTGGGCGGCAGCGAAGGGCAGGGTGACGAGGAGCAGGACGAGAACGACGGCGGCGCACTTCATGGACCGGTCCTCCCGTGAACCGCTATGACGGCGCTCCGCACCGGCGGACACCGCGCCCGACCAGCCGGAGGGCGCAACCTCGAGAACCAGCCGATTCAGTATTGGCCTTGGAGGCGATCACTTTGACACCACCGGAATCACGGGGGACATCCGTACGTGCATGGTTGGTCCTTCTCATACGGGTCCAATCACGGTTACCGTCCGACCGTGGTTCGAATCACGGGACCCTGCACCCCGATCCGGTCACTCGATACCCGCGGAGCGGAGCGCCTTCCAGAGGTTCGGCCGGCGATGGTGCTGGCCGCGCCAGCGTTCGAGGATGGCCGAGGCGGCCTCCGGCGCCAGTTCGCGGAGCGCCGCGAGCGCCTCCGCGCAGGACCGGTAGTCGGATCCGCCGACGCGGTCCGGCTCCGGCACGAGGCCCGGCAGCCGGCGCCCGAAGTGCGCGATCAACTCCGGGAGAAGGACCTCGCATCCCACCCGGCGGAGGGCCTCCCGGATCGATGCCTCGAGGGGCGGATCGGCACGGCTCGCGAGATTCGCGAGCCACTTCACCAGCCGAGGCTGCCGGCCGGCGATTTCCCGCCCTCCGGTCGCCAGGAGCAGTCTGGCCATCTCCCGGTCGGCGGCCTCGCGCGGCCTGGCGATCGTCTCCTCCGTGATGCGGATCCTGAGGTCCGCGAGGAAGGCCGCCGGGTGGTCCTCACCGCACCACAGTGCTTCGAGGAGCGGTCCCGCGAACCGGACCCCCGCCATTCGGACCTGCAGGTCGCAAAAGCTCCGGAAGAGAGCCTCCCGGGCTTCGTCGGCGTCGATCGACCGGAGGGCCTCGAGAGCCGGTTCCCACTTCCCGGACGAGGCGAGAACAAGGCGTTGCGCAAAGAGCAGGGCCGCGCCGCGTTCGTCGCCCTGCTTCTCCAGCACCTGACGGAGCGCATCGAGCGGTATCTCGGTCACCGGCGGCTCCCTCGTGCGACCTGGTTCCGGTCCGACGGCGGCGTCATCAGGAGACCCACGTGCCTCGAATCAGCCACTTCTTCGGGGAGGGCACCCTCGCCGCGGAGCTGATCCTCTCCTCCCGCTCCTTCGAGTATCATCGGGCGTGGAACTTCCTCGCGGGTTGAGCCGGCGGACGGGAAGGTAGTCCGTCGATCCGGTCATCCTGTCCGAGCCATCGGGAGGTGCGGGAATGGACGTGATCGTGAGGGACGAGCATGGAGAGCCGGCGGGTTACTCCTGCCACGAGGGCTACCTCGACATCGGGTTCGAGGGGCAGGAGTACGGCTTCGCCTGTAACGTGCTCGTGAACGAGGAGGACCTGTCCGAGGTCGAACTGGAGTTCGAGGAGATGGGCGAGTCCGGGCCGGGGGAGGAGCTCATCTTCCACGGCACCCTCGACCCGGTCACCGGACTCATCGCGATCCCCCCGGACGTCGATGCCTTCGCCCGGCGTCTCCTCACGGAGTTCAATCGGGATGCGACTCCCGAGCTCCTTCGCTGGATCCAGATCCGCGCCGAGGACATCCGGGCCCACCTCCGTCAGATCCTCGCGTTCACGATGCCGGCGGAACGCCTCGTCGAGGGCGGGCGGGTCGCGTGGGGGGCCGTCTTCAAGGACGAGCCCGCGCCGGCGGAGGAGACGATCCATGTCTCCTTCGAGCTGGCCCTCGGCGGGACCGTCTACGGCCTCGAGGACTCCTGGTGTCTGCACCCGGAATGCGAGTGCCATGAGGTCCTCATCCGCGGTTGCCGGCAGGAAGGGGGCGAGGTCCCGGCGCGGGGAACCGTCGTGTTCGAGGCGCTCGCCCACCTGGATGGCCAGCTGGCCGAGCTGGTCCACTCCGAGGTGCCGGAGGCCGAAGTCCGCCGCGTCCTCGAGGCCTGGCGGGAGCGAGAACCGGACCTCGAACAGACCCTCACGAGCCGCTACCACGAGATGAAGGAGATCGGCCGGCGCCTGCATGTGAAGGCCGGTCTGCGGGACGAAGACGAGTGGCCGGAGGATCACTGGCACGGAGAAACGGCCCCCGCCAGGGATGTCGAAGATCCCCCCGCGGGTCCCCCCGGCCGGAACGACCCCTGCCCGTGCGGCAGCGGCCGCAAGTACAAGAAGTGCTGCCTCCCCAGGGACGATACCCCCCTCCGCTGACCCGAGGGCGGGAAGAATGACCCAGGGTCAATCCTCCCGGATTCTCGCCAGCGCTGACCAGGGGACGTACGTACCTTTTCACCTTTTCGCCGCGCAGACCGGCCGCGGGACGCGTCCCGTCACCACGCGCTCCGCACCGCCTTCCGCACCCGCGCCACGGCCTTCCGGGTCCCGGCGTCCCGGAGATCGGAAAGCCTCGCGACGACCACGGTCACGGGCCGACGCGAGACGGATCGTCCGGCGAGCTCCTTCCACCGCTCCCGATCGCCCCGCAGGCCTGCCACCTCGGCGCGCAGGGCCTCGGCGCGCGTCGCTTCGTCCTCCGCCCGTACGTTGACGACCACGAGCCGCGCCCCGGCGAGCCCCTCGCAGCCCGGCGCGAAGACCCGGCGCTTCTCGATCTCCGCCTGCAGCTTCGCGCGCAGGTCCGTGAAGACCGCCTCGCTCATGGTGATTCGCTCCGTGCCGGGCATCCCGAACAGCTTGCCCACGAAGGCCGCGAGCGAGTGCCGGTCCCGGAACGCCTTCTCGTACCCCACTTGCCGCGCCTCCTGGGCCGCGGCGCCGTCCACAAGGACCCCGCGGACCACGGTCTCCCCGGGCGGCAGCACGGGGAGCACGAACACGGGGAGTTCCACGGCCTCCACGGGACAGTCCCCTTCGATCACGACGGCCGTGGAATGGTCCTGCATGAACTCCTGCTCGAAGAAGTGCGAGTCCACCTCCCGCCCCGTCCCGAACCGGTACCGCACGGCCTCCGATGCGCCGGCCATCCGGTACCGCCGGAGCTCCGGGTCGTCCTTCGCGCCGGATTCCTCCGGATCGCGCCGCCGTGCGAGGCGGACACCGCGCACGCAGATCACGACTTCGTCGAGCCCGCGAAGCAGCGCTTCGACGAACGCCGTCTTCCCGGCCCCCTTCGGCCCCGCCACGTGGATGAACGCCCGCACCCTCGACATGTCCCTCCTTCCCGGCGCGGCCTGCCGCCAGGTCCGGCACCGAGCACGCCAGAATGGTGACCCGGGGCCTGGCCCCAGGTGCGTCAATTCCCGGATCGGGTAGGATGGGGGCGGCTCGCGGTCGCGGAGGAAGGACCATGGGATTCCGGCTACCGATCGTCGTTCTCCTGTTCGCGCTCGGTGCGGCCCCGGCCCTTCCCGGCCCGGAGGACTCCCGCGAACCCCTCGGCCGTGCCGTCGCGGGCGGCGGTGCGGCGCTCGTCGCACCGGCCGGGAGCCGGCAGTGGACCACGCTTCGGGACGGCGCCTCGCTGCGCGCCGGCGACCGCCTCCGGACGGCCCCCGGCGACCGCGGCGTCGTGGCGGTCGAGATGTCGGACGGCGGGCGGGTCACCGTCGGCCCCGGCGCCGCCGCCGACCTGCCGGGGCCCGGCCGCCTCCGCCTCCTCGCCGGCGAGGCGGAGGTCTCCGCGCCGGTCGCGGTGGACGCCCCGGGCGGCGGCTTCACGGTCTCCTCCGGCACGCGCTGGCTCCGGGCGGACGGCGGCGGGCTCACGATCCTCCCGGCCGCCCCGGCGTGGCTCGCCACCGCGGCGCGCGGCCCGGCCTCCGCCCCGCCCGGCCGGTTCCTCGTGACCACCGGCGGGGCCGAGGTCCCACTGCCCCCCCTCCGGCACGAGGTCTTTGCCGTCATCCACGACCGCATCGCCGAGACGACGTCCGTCCTGACCTTCGGCCACGGCGGCGACCGTCCCGTCGAGGGCCTCTTTCGCGTCGAGGTCCCTCCCGGGGCCATCCTCACCGGTTTCGGCGAAGGCCCCCCCGGGGCGATCGTCCCCGCGGTCATCGTCCCGCGCCCCGCCGGCGGCGAAGCCGGAGCCGAGCCGCCGTTCTCCGCGCCGCTCTTCCTCGCCACCGGGGAGGAGCGCTCCGTCCTCGTCCGAACCGTTTCGGTCCTCCCGCGCGAGGACGACCGCCTGCGCTACCGGTACTCCCTCCGCGGGCCCGCGGCCGCCGCCGTCCGGTTCGAGGCGCAGATCCGTTCCATCCCCCCGGTGACGGTCAAGAGCCCGTCCCACGCCCTCTCGATCGGGACCGGCGCCGGCGGCTTACGAGTCCGGGCCGAGGCCGCGGGTGCCCCACGCGACTTCGACCTCGTCATCACCCCCGCGGAGTCCCCCCCGCTGACCGTGCTCCGGCATCGGGCCGCGGACGCCTCGTACTTCGCGGTCTTCCTCGCGCCGCCGCCCCTCCCCGCCCCCGCGCCGCGGCCGATCGAACTCGTGATCCTCGCCGACACCTCCTTCTCCATGGATCCCGGGCAGCGCCGCGTCCAGGCGGAGTTCCTCGCCGCGCTGCTCTCGCTCCTCGAACCCGGCGACCGGTTCCGCCTCGCGGCGGTGGACGAGAGCGTCGCGTGGTTCTCCGCGTGGCCCGCGCCTGCCGTGCCGAACCACGCCGAAGCGGCCCTCGCCCGACTCGCCGCCCGCGCCTCCCTCGGCCTAACGGATCTGGCCCGGGGCTTCGCCGAGGCCGCCGCGGCCGGCTCTACGGTCGTCTACGTCGGCGACGGCGCGGCCACCTCCGACATCGATGACCCGGCGGCCTTCGCGAGGAGCCTCGCGGAGCTGAGAGCCGGCCAACCGATAACCTGCCACTGCGTGGCCACCGGCCCCGGATGCGACCGGACCACCCTCGAAGAGATCGCGCGGATCGGCGGAGGCATCGCCCTCGACGCCACCGGGGATCCCCTCGGGGCGGCCGCCCGGCTGATCACCGCGCTCTCCGGCGGACCTCCCATCCGGTCGTTCAGCTTCGCGGGCTCGGGGGAGATCGAGATCGCCGGCGCGGGCTGGGAGAGCGCCCTTGCCGGAGGAGAACTCCTGGTCCTCGGCCGGTCCCTCCCCACCGAGGGCGCCCCCCCCACCGTGACCGCGCGCGGCCCCGACGGCGCGGTCCTCGCCTCCGCCCCCCTCACGGGTCCGCCCGACGAGTCCGGCCCCCCCCACCTCCCCCTGCTCTTCGCCCGCCGCCGCGCGGAGTGGCTCCTCCGGGGCCAGCCCTCCGAGGAGGCCTGCGCCGAGGCCGTCGCGCTGAGCCGGGAACACGGCTTCCTCACGCCGCTCACGTGGTTCGTCGTCGGCCGCGACGACGAGGAGCGCCGCCACCTCACGGCCGGCGCGTTCGGCGGGACCGGCCCGGAGAGTCCCGCGGAGCAGGCCCGGCGGCGCCTCGACGACCTGCGCCGGCAGGCGATCCGGGAGATCGCCGACCTCGGCCGCACCGCCTCCCGGTACTCCCACTGGCCGCAGCCGATCCCCGTCCCCCGCCCCGCCCACCGGCGGTTCGCCCCGCCACCGGCAGAGCCCGCCCCCGAACCTCCGGCCCCCGCCGCGGTCGCCCCCCCGTCCCCGCGCATCCCGCCGGCGTCGGTCCGCCGCCCGCCCGCCGCCTCCGCCGCCGCGCGCGCCGGGGCGCCGCTCTTCGGGCTCGAACTCCCGATCCCGTCGGACCCCGACGACCCGGCCGAGCGCCGGCGCTGGCTTCCCCCCGAACCCCGCTTCTTCCCGGTGATCCACCGCCACGCCCCGGCGAAGCCCGCGACTCCCGCGGACTGGCCGCCGGAGGTCTCGCGTCTCGTCGAGGGCTTCGCGCCTCCCGAACGGATCGACGCCATCCGGGGCGGGCTCGCCGTCCGCCTGCGCGTCCGCCAGTCCGACGCCGAAACCGGACAATACAGATCCGAACATGGTCGCTCCGCGCTCCTGACCGCCGATCACTGGTACTTCGAGCCGGAGGGACCCGGCACGGACGGCCTGGTCCACTGGCTCGTCGCGGGGCGGCGCG
>JALOQY010000344.1 GCA_025459285.1 Planctomycetota bacterium
CCTTTTCCCCCCTCCTTCTCCGATCGGTTCTGATTCGCCCTCCTCCGTTCGTCCGCTAGAATCTCCTCTCCGACTCCCGGGCCGCCGCACGCCGCTCCGGTGATACCATGCGGGACGACAGGAACCCATCGGCTCCTCCGCCGGCCCTCGAAGGCCCGAGGCGAGATCACGCCCGGATCCAGCAGTTCCGCCGCCGGCTGGTCCTCAAGCTCCTCGTGGCATACGTGACGCCCCTCGCCGTCCTCTCCTTCTACTTCCACGTCCAGTACGGCCAGACGATCCGCGAGGGCGTCGAGAACCACCTCCGCTCGATCGCCGAGAACCAGCGCAACACGATCGACCTCTTCCTGGCGGAGCGCCTCGCGAACATGAACAGCGTGTTCCGCTCCGACCTGATCGCGGGCCGCCCTCCGGAGGGCGGACTCCCGCTCGTGCTGGAGAAGCTCCGCCGCCAGAGCCCGGATTTCGTCGACGTCGGGCTGTTCGACGAGGGCGGGCGGCTGGTGGCCTACGAGGGCGAATTCAAGTCCCTCCTCGGCAAGGACTACAGCGGGGAGGAGTGGTTCCGGCGGCTCCGGGAGAGCGGCCGCGACTACCTGGTGAGCGATGTCTACCTGGGCTTCCGCGGCCGCCCGCACTTCATCATCGCGATCCGGCAGGCGGCGGCGGGACAGCCCTGGATCCTGCGGGCCAGCGTCGATCCGGAGAAGTTCGGCGAGTTCGTCCGGGGCACCTACCTCGGGGAAGCCGGGGAGTCGTTCCTCGTGAACCGCGAGGGTGTCCGCCAGACCGCCGCCGGGCCGAGGAACGGGCATGAGCGCCACCCGCCTCCGTCCCGTTCCACGGAGGTCCTCGTGGACGAGACCGACTCCGGGGGCGAGCCGGCGTTCCGTTCCTTCGCCTGGCTGACCCACACCGACTGGGCACTCGTCGTCCGGGTCCCCGGCGAGCAGGCCCTGGTGCCGCTGGTCCGGGCGAGACGGACCGTCGTGGGTATCACGCTGGCGGCCCTGATCCTCATCGCCGTCCTCGTGTGGCGCAACGCGCGAAGCGTCGCGCGGCAGATGGAGAAGGCCGACGAGGCGCGCGACGACCTCCAGCGCCAGCTGTTCAACGCCGCCAAGCTCGCCTCGGTCGGCGAGATGGCGGCGGGCGTGGCGCACGAGATCAACAATCCGCTCGCGATCATCCACGAGGAGGCGGGGATGATGCTGGACCTCCTCGATCCCCAGTTCGCGCAGGCGCTCGACCCGGAGGAGTTCAAGGAGCGGCTCCGCGCGATCACCGAGGCCTCCATCCGCGGCCGGAACATCACCCGCAAGCTCCTCACTTTCGCACGGAAGCACGACGCGGAGCCGGTTCCCACGGAGCTCGAACCGCTGGTCGAAGCCGTCCTCGCGATGAAGGAAGTGGAGTTCAAGGTCTCGAACATCGAAGTGCGGAGGGACTACGAGCCCGGCCTGCCGAAGACCCTCCTCAACCCGAACCAGATCGAACAGGTCCTCCTGAACCTCCTGAACAACGCGCGGGACGCCATGCGGCACCGGCAGGGGGTGATCACGGTGACCGCCGCCAAGGTCGGCGGCGAGGTCCGACTCGCGATCTCGGACAACGGCTGCGGGATGTCCGAGGAGCAGATGGAGAAGATCTTCTTCCCCTTCTTCACGACCAAGGAGGTCGGGAAGGGCACCGGGCTCGGGCTGTCCATCAGCTACGGCATCATGAAGTCGCACGGCGGGAGGATCGACGTCGAGAGCAGGCTGGGACACGGATCGACGTTCACGGTCGTGTTCCCCGTCCCGGAGAGCGAGGCCCATGTCTGAGCACCTGTCGAACGGCGGAGCGGCCCCGGCCATCGTGAAGATCCTCGTCGTGGACGACGAGGAGCGGTTCCGCGAGAGCCTGGCGAAGCGCCTGACTCTGCGCGGTTTCCTCGTGGAGCACACGGACAGCGGCGAGGAGGCGATCCGGCTGGCCCGGACGTCGAAGCCCGACGTCGTCCTCCTCGACCGGAAGATGCCGAAGATGCCCGGTGAGGAGGTGCTCCGGGAGCTGAAGAAGATCGTGCCCGAGGTGCAGGTGATCATGCTGACCGGCCACGCGACGATGGAGTCCGCCGCGGCGTCCGGGCGCATGGATGCCTACGCCTATCTGACGAAGCCCTGCGAAACCGACCAGCTCATCACCACGATCGAGGCCGCGGCCCGGGAGAAGCGCCGGGCCATGGCGAGGCACGAGATCCCGGTCGTGGAATCGAAGTCCCTCCTCGGACGGTTCTGGGGAACCCACGGATCGCGACCCGGGATCGTCGCGCTGGGAGCCGTCCTGTTCTGCCTCATCGCCCTGACCCCGGCACCGGACAGCCTCCTCGCGATGCTCTCGCAGGGCAAGACCGGCGACCCCCTGCGGGACGGGGCGATCATGGGCCATCCGGCCTACCAGCGCATGAAGTCCGGTGAGACCATCGCCGCGAACTACCTCGCCGCGGCGAAGATCCACGACGGCGACGCGGCCCGCGCCGCGAAGTCGGCGAAGGTCATGATGGGCACGCTCACCGTGGCGGCGCTCTTCTGGGCCACCGGGGCCCTCCCGATCGGCTTCACGGCCTTCCTCGTGGGGCTCCTCATGTACCTCTTCGGGGTCTTCCCCCCCGATCTCGTGGCGAAGGCCTACGCGAAGGACGCCGTCATCTTCATCATGGGCGTGCTGGCCTTCGCGGTGGGGATCGCGAAAACCGGCCTCGACCGCCGGATCGGCCTCCTCCTGCTCGGCACGAGCAAGTCACTGACGAGGTTCCTCTTCTTCTTCCTGCCGCTGCTCGGAGTGGCGGCGGCCTTCTTCTCCGAGCACGCCCTCGTGGCCTTCGTGGCGCCGATCCTCATCGTCGTCTACATGTCGGCGGTCCGGACCGCGGGCATCGCGAAGGACCACGCGCTCGCCGTGATCTTCGTTCTCGGCATCTGCTTCGCCGCCAACATGGGCGGGCCCGGCTCCCCCGCCGCCGGCGGCCGCAACGCCGTGATGGTGGGCATCCTGGCCGAGTACAACATGGCGCCGTCGTTCGGGGAGTGGGTGAAGCACGGCCTGCCCTTCGTCCCCGTGATGGCCACGGTGATCGCCCTCTACTTCTTCATCGTCCTGCGGCGCAAGGTCAAGGTCGGAGAGATCGACATCGCGAGGATCGTCCGGAGGGAGTCGGAGAAGATCGGGAAGATGTCGGGGCAGGAGTGGATCACCGCCGGCGTCCTCGCCATCGTCATCGTCCTCTGGATCATCTCCGGCGAGGGCGAGGAGGGCATCGGCATGGGCGGCCCCGTGCTGCTCGGGCTCGTGCTCCTCTCCATCTTCCGGATCATGAGTTGGAGGGACGTGAACCGGATCTCGTGGGACGTGGTGGCGCTCTACGCCAGCGCCTGCGCCATGGGGGCCGGCCTCGCGAGCACCGGCGCCGCCCTGTGGCTCGCGCAGAGTTTCATTGACGCGATGCCCGTCTACTTCACCCATGGGACGGGTCTCTGCGTCGCGACCAGCGCGTTCACGGGCGTGTGCACACAGTTCATGAGCGACGGCGCCACGGTTTCCGCCATCGGCCCTCTCGCGGTCCCGATGGCCACCATGGCCGGAGACATCTCCCCGGTACAGGTCGGACTGGCGACGGCCTTCGCCTCGTCCTTCGCGAACTGCCTCATCATCGGGACGCCGAACAACGCCATCGCCTACTCCCTGGCCAAGGACTACGAGACCGGCGAGCAGCTCGTGACCCTCGGCGACTTCCTGAAGCACGGCCTGGTGGTCACGGCGCTGGCTCTGCTCGTTCTCTGGTTCGGCGTGTTCTACTTGTACTGGGGCCAGGTGCTCTGACCCCCGGAGGTGCGGCATGGCGGCCAAGATCAAACTGCTGATCGTCGACGACGAGACGAGGTTCCTCAACACCCTGACCCAGCGGCTCAGCCTCCGGGACTTCGCCGTGACACCCGTGGAAAACGGCCAGGCGGCCATCGCGGCCGCGGAGAAGGAGGAGTTCGACCTCGCCCTCGTGGACCTGAAGATGCCGGGCATGTCCGGCGAAGAGGTGCTGGAGACCCTGAAGCGGGAGCACCCGCTCATGGAGGTCGTCATCCTCACGGGACACGGCTCCATCGACTCCGCGGTCTTCTGCACGATGACCGGCTCCCACAGCTACCTGCAGAAGCCCTGCGGGACCGAGGAGCTGCTCAAGGTCCTGATGGAGGCGTACCAGAAGCGCGTGAAGCGCAAGCTCCAGATCGACCAGGAGAAGCTCGAGAAGATGCTGGGGATGGCCATGGGCGAATCCCCGCTCGGCATCCTCCGGCGCCTCCGGGAGATCGAGCGCGGCGAAGAGGAGAAGTGACCATGCCCGAGAGAACCGTCCGGGACCTGATGCTGCCGCTGTCCTCCTATGCGAGCGTGCCGGAGGACAAGACGCTGCGGGACGCCCTGCTCGCCCTCGACAAGGCCCAGCTCGGCCTCACGAACGACCGCCACCACCATCGCGCGGTGCTGGTGCTGGACCGCGGGGGGAACGTGGTCGGCAAGCTCACCCACTGGGCGATCCTGCGCTCCCTCGAACCGCGCCTGCTCGGGAAGGACGACGTGCAGTCCCTCGCCCGCGCGGGGCTCTCGCCGGAGTTCATCCAGTCCATGGTGGACAACATGCCGGTGCCCGCCGACACGCTCGCGGGGCTCTGCCGGAGCAGTGCTTCGATCCGGGTCCGGGACGCCATGGTGCCGGCCCGGGAGAGCATCGAGGCCGACACCCCCCTGAGCGCGGCGATCCGCCGCTTCATCCTGACCCACTCCCAGTCGCTCCTGGTGACCGAGGAGGAGAAGGTCGTCGGGATCCTCCGCCTCACCGACGTCTTCGAGGAGGTCGCCGACCGCATCCGCCGCTGCCCGGCGTGACGCAGCGCAGGCACGCCCGCAACCCTGTCGCGACGGGCGTGCCCGG
>JALOQY010000345.1 GCA_025459285.1 Planctomycetota bacterium
TGGGAGCGGAAACTCCTCGCCGATGAACTGCTGGAGAGGGCGGTGGCCATCCCCAGTGCACGGTTCAAGGGCGCGGAGGACGAGGCGGCGATCTCCGAACTCGAGAGGATCCAGGAATCCGGCTGGCTCGACATGCCCCGCTACAAGGGGACGGCGAGGAAGGCCATGGATGCCGAGGAGGCGATGGACCGCTTCGAGGAGATCCGCAGGGCGAAGGAGGCCGGCAAGTGAAGGAAGCCGTACGCGACCTGGTCCTCTCCCGGGGCCTGCTGGACACCGAGCGTTTCGCCGAGTGCGAGAAGATCGAGCAGGAGTCCGGCCGCACCCTCGACAAGGTGCTCGTGGAGAAGGGCTACCTGACGGAGAAGGATGTGCTCCTCGTGTTCTCTGAGGTGCTGGCGATCCCCTTCCGCGAGAGCCTCGAGGGCGTCTCCGTCCCCGCCGAGTTCGTGAACGAGGTCCCGGTGCACTTCGCCCGGAACTTCAACCTCGTGGCGCTCGACCGGCGGGACGGGCTCCTCAGCGTCGCCACCTGTTCCCCCTTCGAGACGTACCCGATGGACGACCTCGCCTCCATGCTCTCGGTGGAGATCGAGCCCGTCCTCGTGCCGCGCGCCGAGATCACCAACCTCATCAACCGCGCCTACAAGCGCAAGCAGGACACCGTCGACGAGGCCCTCACCGGCCTCGAAGAGGATGAGATCGGAAGCCTCGCCACGGAGATCCAGGTTGCCGAGGACATCCTGGACGTGGCGAACAAGGCCCCGATCATCAAGCTCCTCAACATGATCCTCTTCCAGGCGCTCCGGATGAGAGCGAGCGACATCCACCTCCAGCCGTATCCGGACCGGCTCCAGGTGCGCTACCGCATCGACGGGATCCTCTACGACATGGACTCGATCCCGAAGAAGATCCAGGATGCGGTCGTCTCCCGTGTGAAGGTCATGGGTCGGATGGACATCGCCGAGCGCCGCCTGCCCCAGGACGGCCGCTCGACGCTGAAACTCGGCGACTCCGAGGTGGATGTCCGGATCTCCAGCGTCCCCACCTCGGAAGGCGAGCGCATCGTCATGCGGCTCCTCGACCTCTCCGCACGCCTCTACGAGCTCGAGGAGATCGGTCTCGGAGACCACAACCTCGACCTCATCAACGGCTACATCCGTTACACGCACGGTGTCATCTTCGTCACCGGCCCCACCGGCTCCGGCAAGACCACCACGCTGTACGCCGCGCTGAACCGCATCAGCTCCTCGGAGAAGAACATCATCACGATCGAGGACCCCATCGAGTACCACCTCGAGGGGATCAGCCAGATCCAGGTTTCCGAGAAGAAGGGGCTCACGTTCGCCTCGGGCCTCCGGGCCCTTGTCCGCCAGGACCCCGACATCATGATGGTCGGCGAGGTCCGCGACGAGGAGACCGCCCGCATCGCCACGCAGTCCGCGCTGACCGGCCACCTGGTCTTCTCCACGCTTCACACCAACGACGCCCCGAGCGCGGTGGCGCGGATGCTGCACTTCAACGTGGAGCCCTACCTCCTCGCCTCCTCGGTCCTCGTGGTGATCGCCCAGCGCCTCGTCCGGCTGATCTGCCCGGAGTGCCGGGAGAGCGTCGCGCCCGACGCCACGATGCTGCGGGAGCTGGCACAGATCGGCGTGACCCCGGAGATGCTCCCGGGAGGCGTGCTCTACCACGGCCGCGGCTGCGCCAACTGCTTCCAGACGGGCTACACGGACCGCACCGGGATCTACGAAGTGCTTCCCGTGGACGACACCGTGAAGAACCAGATCATGCAGCGTGCCTCGGCCACCGACATCAAGCGGTCGGCGGTGGAGAGAGGCCGCCTCATCACCCTGCGCCAGGACGGGGCCGACAAGGTCATCGCCGGCGTCACCACCGTGGAAGAGGTCGTCCGCGTCACCCAGCTCGACGTGTTCTGAAACCATGCCGATCTTCGAGTACAAGGCTGTCAAGGGGGACGGGGCCACGGTCACCGGCATCCTCGATGCCGACACCGCGAAGGACGCCCGCACCGTCCTCCGCAACAAGCGGCTCCACGTCACGGACATCCGCCCGGTCGAGGATGTGGGCCGGGAGGAGAAACGCCGGCGCCTCCCGAGCCTCTTCCGCCGGAAGCACCGCGGCGAGATCGCCATGGTCACGCGGCAGCTCGCCACGATGCTGAAGGCCGGCATCCCCCTCGCCCAGTCGCTCAACGCCCTCGTGGAGCAATCCGGGACCCGGGACATCGAGGCGATCCTCCGCGATACCCGCGAGAAGGTGCTGCAGGGCGCCGGACTGGCTGAGGCCCTGGCCTTTCACCCCAGCTACTTCAGCGAACTCTACGTGAACATGGTCCGCGCCGGTGAGGCGTCGGGCAACCTCGACGTCGTCCTGTCACGACTCGCCGACTACGGCCAGAAGCAGAACCGGCTCCGCGCGAAGGTGAAGGCCGCCCTCACCTATCCGGCAGTGATGGTCGTCTTCGGCATCCTCGTCGTCCTCCTGCTCACCGGATTCGTCGTCCCCAAGATCGTGGACGTGCTCCGGAGCGCGAAGCGGGATGCCGTCCTGCCTGTTCCCACCCGCATCCTCATGACGTTCAGCCAGTTCCTCACCAGCTACTGGTGGCTGCTGATCGCGATCGTCATCACGCTGGTGATCCTCGTCCGACTCCTCCTGCGCGACGACCGCTACCGCTTCGGGTGGGACCGCCTGAAACTCCGCTTCCCCATCGTCGGGGAACTCCTGCGACGCCAGTCCGTCTCGCGCTTCGCCATCACCCTTTCGACACTCCTCAAGTCCGGCATCCCCGCGCTCCAGGCCCTCAACATCGTGAAGAACGTCGTCGACAACCTGGTCATGAAGAAGGTCGTCCAGGAGGTCCACGACCGCATCCTCGAGGGGGCCGACATCTCCACGCCCCTGAAGAAGAGCGGCATCTTCCCCCCCGTCGTCGGCTACATGGTCTCGATCGGAGAGCAGTCCGGACAGCTCGAGGAGATCCTTGACCGCATCTCCGAGTCCTACGACGAGGAGATCGAGATCACCATCCAGAAGGTGACGTCGCTCATCGAGCCGATCCTCATCGTGTTCCTCGCCGTGGCCGTAGGCTTCGTCATCGTTTCCGTCCTGCTGCCGATCCTCGAGATCGGCCAGAGCATCTGACAGGGAGGTTCCCATGCGCACCCGGAAGGAGCACGCGTTCACGCTGGTCGAGCTCATGGTGGTCATCGTGCTCATCGGGCTCCTCGCCGGCACGGTCGGGGTGGGCGTCTTCGGGATCCTCGGCAAGGGTAAGAAGACGATCGCCCAGAACCAGATCAAGGCCTTCCAGGAGGCGATCGGTCTCTACTACATCGACAAGAACCAGTACCCCGCCACGCTCGAGGAACTCACCACTCCCTCCAGCGAAGGCGAGCCGTTCATGGAGGACATCCCGGACGACCCCTGGGACGAGCCCTACCTCTACGACCCCGCCGGAGGGACGACCCGCCGCTACATCATCATCTGCAAGGGCGAGGATCGCGTCGAGGGGACCGAGGACGACATCTCCAGCGAGCGGACCCCCAAGGAGTAGCGCTTGGTCGACAGGGCCCGAGACCGCCGGAACCGGGGATCCGAGGGGTTCACCCTCCTCGAGATGATGGTGGTCATCGTCCTCATCGGGCTCGCCGTGACCTTCGGCGTCATCCGCTTCCAGGCCTATCTGCCCCGGGCCCGTCTGGAGGGCGCCGCCCGCCAGGTCGGAGGCTTCCTCACGCGCCTGCGCGGCATGGCCGTCTTCGCAGGCCACGCCCACTACCTCGAGTACGACCTCGACGGTGAGGCCTTCCGGGTGAGTCGCCCCGCCACGATCGCCGAACGCGAGGACGGCGCGCCGGAGTACATCGAGACCGACTGGTTCGACATGCCCGAGGGCGTGACGCTCGAGCACGTCCAGTTCTCCCGGCGGGACGAGGAGAACCGCGGCCTGGTGAGCATCGAGTTCACCCCGGAGGGGGAGGTGACGGGGCACCTGGTGCAATTGCTCTCGAACCGGATCCTCGGCGAGGACCGCAGCCGGTTCACGGTGGAACTCAACGGAATCACGGGACTCGTCACCTACACCCCGGGAGTCAGGGAGTATGCGCAGATCCGCGATGAATCCGACTTCCGGTGAGAGCAGGCGCCCGCGTTCCGCGGCGGCCGGCTTCACGCTCCTCGAACTCGTCGCGGCGATCAGCCTCTTCGCTCTCATCATCGTCTACGTGCTCGCCGACCGCGAGGACTCCATCCGGATGAGCGCCGACGCGAGGCTCATCCAGACCGTCCAGTACCTGGCCGCCGCGAAGATCGACGAGATCCGCCACGATCCGGATGCCTACGGGGAGAGCGAGGGCGGCGATTTCGAGGACCTGGAGAACGACTGGCAGAAGTTCACGGACTTCTCCTGGGAACTCGAGACCGAGCGCGTGGTGGTCATCGGGAAGAGCGACGACCGCGATGCGACCCACCTCTTCCCCGAGGACGAGGACGAGGAGGTGCCCGAGGCCGGAGAGGGCCGCAAGGTCTCCACCCGGTTCCTGCGCCGGATCACGTTCACGGTCCGTTACACACCGGAAGGCGAGGTCCGTGACGATCTGGGCCTGGTCATCCGGACCTTCCTGCCGCCCGCCGCCGAGGATGAACCGAAGCCGGAGACGGGTTCATGAGACGAAACTCCGGATTCACCCTCCTCGAGATCATGGTGGCGCTCGCGCTCCTCGGTCTCCTCACGGTCGGGGCGTACACCGTCGCCGTGGGGACGATGAAGGCGAAGACGCGGATCGACGAAGCCGCCGCCGTCTACACCGCCGGCCCCCAGATCCTCGACCTCGTGGAGCGCGACCTTCGCGGTGCCTATCTCCACGGGGTGAAGGACCTGAAGGCTCTCAAGGCCATCCGCCAGTCCCTCGGTGGCGCGGAGTGCAGCCTCCTCGACC
>JALOQY010000052.1 GCA_025459285.1 Planctomycetota bacterium
GCTGACCGCTCCGAAGACCGTGCAGGCGCCGATCGAGGCGATGGCCAGACCCCCGGGCAGCCAGGACAGGGGGGTCGCGACGTTCACCTCCAGCCACGGCGCCTCGCCCCGGTCCCGCCGTCGGACGACCTTCGCCCAACGGACCTCGGCATCGCGAGCGGTGGGCGGCGCCGCCTCCTCCGCCCGGCCCCCCGCGGGCGGAGCGATCGCCACGCCGATGCGCGGGTCCACGCCCCGGCCCAGGAGGCGCAGGACGAGCACGTTCGCCCCGGACTTCGCGGCCACCGTGACGGCGACGCCCTCGAAGTCGAACCGTCGCGGGGCGACGAGCCCGCGCAGCGGCTCACCGTTCAAAGAAGCCTCCACCTCGAGCAGGTCGCCGTTCACCTCGATGACTACCGGACCGCCGGGGGAGACATCCACGCGGAACGCGAGGACCGCGGGGACCTGCGGGCCGCCGAAGAGGTCGCGGAGTCGGAACGTCCCGTCGGCCAGGGCCTCGCCCCGGCACCACCAGCGACCGGCGAGCAGCGCCCCGGCGACCGGCCGCAGGCGCGGGAGGTCGAGCTTCTCCCCGGGGACGGCCAGCAGGAGCGGGCGCGCGAGCCGCTCGCGGGACGTGGTCCACGGACGCTCGGCGGGCGGCGGGACGACCGGGGCCCGCGAACCGGGGTCGCCGCCGTCCGCCGCCCGGCCACGGGCCGTCGCATCGAGGCGGAGTCGCAGCGCGTCGGGCAGGGCCGGCGTCTCGGCGCGGAGCGCGGCGTCGAGCGCCTCGGGCGAGGAATCGTAGCCCGCGTCCTCGATGACCAGCGCCTCCCCGGGGGCCGACTCCCCGCTGAAGACGACACCGTTGGCGGCGAAGACGTTGCCCCGAAAGGCGCACTGCTCGGTGTCCGTCGTGGTGGAAGTATGGAAGCTCGAGAGCGAGAGCGCCGTGTCGTTCCGGGCGAAGATCGTGCTGGTGACGATCGCGCTCCCCAGCACGCCCGTGTCGTTCCCCACGAAGTCGCAGCGGTCCACCGTGGCCCCGGGCTCGTGGAGGGGGTAGGTCCAGCCCGTGAAGCGGTTGTTTCCCGCTCCGACACGGCACCCCGCGAAGACGCATCGCTCCACCATGGGGGCGCCCTGCAACTGGCTGAAGACACCGGTTCCGCAGTCCGCGAACCGGCAGCCCGTGACGAGCGGACGCGCGACCCCGCCGGTCAGTCCGTGGCGGTTCCCGATCCACGCCGTGCCGACCTCCACGCCGACCCCGCAGTGCAGGAACACCGAGCCCTCGACTCGCGCCTTGCCCTTCGGGACCTGCACGCCGGCGAAGGCGAACCGGATCACCGCACTCCGGATTTCCCGGGGGGTGGCGGGGTCCGCGGGGGACCACGGCGTCCGTCCCGATCCGCACCGGATTCTCCGGAGTGCCGGCGATCGAGATGGCCCCCTTCACGTGGATCTCCACGCGCGCCGGATCCCAGCCGGTCCGCAGGAGATCGTCGGCGGCGATGCGGAGCGTCGTCCCCGGCTCCACGGTCAGCACGGCCCCCTCGGCGATCTCGAGGTCGCCGTCCACGAGGACATCGCCACTGAAGGTCACGCGGCCGAGGAGCACCCCGCGCGCCTTTTCCGGATCCGCCCGTGCGGAAGCGGCCGCCGCGAGGATCGCGACCGCGATGGCCAGCGCGCGGCCCGTCATCACTTCCCCCTCAGGGGGACGGTGTCCTTGTCGGGGACCATGTCACGGTGGGTGGCCTCGGACCACGCGAGCACGCGCAGGCGCCCTTCGAAGCCCCGGCGCGAGATCGCCGCCTCCACGGTCCGGTCCTTCATGGCGAAGGCGTCCTCCTGGCCCGGGGAGGACGCCCGGCCCCGGAAGATCGTGAGGCGCTTCGGGGAGTCGTAGGCGGAGTCGAGCGGTTCCACCAGGACGACGATCGAGTGGCTCACCATCAGGTCGGTGGAAGCGGGCAGCGGGGTGTCGAATCCCGGCGCGTCGGTGTCGACGGTGACGAAGAGCCGGTTCGCCTCGTGATCCACGCGCAGGCGCGTCAGGTCGAGGCAGCGGAGCGGCTCGTAGAGCTCGCCGCCGGCGTCGGAGGCCGAGGGCCCGCCGGACCACTCCCGCGCATCCCCGTCTACGCGGATCGGCAGGCCGTCGTCCACCGCCCGGTACTCGACGAAGAGCGGCTGATCGGCGCAGCTCGTCTCCACCTGGACCCGCAGGGCGGGGGCTGCGCCGTAGCGGTCGGCGACGGCCTGCACCAGCCTCGCGGGAACGGTGAACCTCATCGTGGGACCGGAGAGCACCGGGACGCCGCGCAGGTTGTGGTTGAGCCAGTTCTTCCTCGAGGTTCCGGCGGAGAGGTCTTCCATGTCCGTGAGGACGGAGTAGGAGAGGCGGGCGAGGGAGAGCGGCGCCGGCACGCCGGGAGTGTCGGGCCGGAACTCGAGGGGACGGAACCTCGAACCCACCGCGGCGCGGAACCAGAGCTCGCTGCCGCCGATGCCCGTCTCGGGGTTCCCGTCCCCATCCACGTAGACGTGGACGCAGGTGAAGATCCCCTTCTCGATGGGGCCACCCATCGTCACCGCGAAGGCGAGGCCGGCGTCGGTCTCCTCGACGACCACCTCGCGGCAGTCCGCGACCTCGAGGCCGGGGACCCCCGCCGTCGCGTCCGCGAGCCGGAGTCCGCGCCCGCCCGCGGCCAGACCCGGTCCCGCCGCGAGGGCCAAGCAGAGCGCGAGGCCCGCACGCGCCAAAAGGTCCCTCAACGTCCGAGCGCCTTCCGGGCCTTCTTCGCCCACTGCTCCGCCACCTGGCTCATGTTGTAGGGGGGCACGCCTTTCGTCACCTCGTAGCGCATCTTCGCGAACCGGAGCACGTTCTCCGGCTGCGGGTCCACCTCCGTGTAGTGCTTGCAGAGGTTCTCCAGCGCGTCCCAGTATCCGCGCTCCGGCTTCTGGTCGCCGTGAAGGACCAGGGCGATGGTCTTCTCGAAGAATGGCAGCCCCTTCTCCCGCTCCCTCGGGAAGTGGAAGAGGTAGATGAGGCCGGTATCGTTCAGGATGTCCTGGCTCTCCGGGGCCCGCTCCACCGCCTTCAGGTACCACGCGAGCGACAGGTCGTACCTCTTCTGTTCGCGATACCAGAAGCCGAGGTTGTTGGCCGCGTCTCCCGAGGCCTGCCAGATCTCGTGGAGTTTCTCGAAGGCCGCCACGCCGCGCGCGGGGTCCACGGCTCGCGCGGGGTCGTCGCCCATCAGCTTCTGCGCGGCGAGATAGGCCTCCTTGTAGAGCCCCTCGTGCTCGCGGTGGACTTCGAAGGCGGGGAGGAGCCATCGCAGGGCTTCGGCGTGCTGCTCCCATGCCCTCTCGCCCGGCCCCGGCGCGCGCCGATTCGCGCAATGACCGGCCCACATGGCGGGGACGGCGGCTGTGGGGTGCTTCGCGAGGACCTGCTTCGCCAGGGGGTAGAGCACCGTCTCGGGGTCGGCCTGCTCCGCCGCGCGGTCCCAGGCCCGCCGGAACTCCGGACCGGCCTCGGCGGCGCGGAGGTAGCAGGAGAGGGCGAGCCCCGGCGCGTCGTCCTCCTCGCGGACCCCGCCCATGACGAAGAGGAGCTCCGGGTCCTCCCCGGCCTTCTCGAGTCCGAGCCGGAAGAACTCGTAGGCCCGGTCGCGCAGCCGGCGGACCTCCTCGGGTTTCTCCTTCACCCAGTTCGCGCGGTTCGCGAAGAGCCGGCCCATCCGGGCGTAGCCCGCGGGATGCTGCGGGAACCGCTCGATCTGCAGGTCGTAGAACTGCTCCGCCACGCCGTGGTCGCCCTGCCACTCCCGGGCGAGCCCGAAGCGCCAGTGGACGTCGGGATCCTCCGGGTCGGTCTCGATCACCGTCCGGAAGGCCTTCTCCGCCGAAGCGCACCACGAGACGTATCGCTCCTTCGGCAAGCCTTCGTCGCGCAGGGACCGCGCGACCTCGAGGCACATCCGCCCCCAGAGGGACCAGAGGCGGTTCTCCCCGTTCCCGAGTTCCACCGCCCGGAACGCGGCCTCCGAGGCCGGCAGCGCCTCGCCCTTCGCGAGCCGGAGTTCCGCCAGGACTTCGAAGGCCTCGGCGCTCTCCGGGTGCGCCTTCAGGAAGGCGCCGAGACCGTCCGCCGCGGCGCGGAACATCCCGTGCCGGAGGTGGTCCCGGACCGCGTCGAGGCCGGTGGGGTCTCCGGCGCGAGCGGCGGGGAGGACGAGGGCGAAGAGCAGCAGAACGGCCGGCACTCTCGGCATGCGCGTTCCTCCCGGTGATCCCGGGGGATTATTCCACAGGCCCGGCGCGAGCGTCGAGGATCAGCGTGCCGCCGTCGGCGAGGGCGGCGAGAGGGAGGAGCCAGACACCGGGCCCGAGAACGGTGTGACCCGCGGTGGTGCCGAGCGTCGGGATCTGGATCCGCCCCGGCGGCCCGCAGCCCGGGGAGACCTCGAAGTCCTCCATCCCGAGCATCGCCGTGTAGGACCACCGGAGCGAGGGGAGGTTGAGGCCGCCGGTTTCCGGGCCGAAGTCTGCCGTGAGCCCCACCGGCACCGCGCCCATGATCGGGTCGGCGATGAAGGAGGTCGGAGACTGGGCCACCTCCACGTCGAAGTCCGCGATGTAGTCGCGCTCCACGAGGGACTCGAGCGTGCCGGCCATGCCGGGGGCGAGCCGGAGGGAGAGCCGGCGGAGATCCCGGGCCCCGGCGTCGCGGAGGAAGGAGTCGGCCTCCGGGGCGGTCAGCGAGGTTTCCCCGGGCAGCGAGCGGCCCGGAGGGATGGAGCGGAGCGCCACCGAAACCGTCCGGTCCGGAGACGCGCCGCCGGCGGACGGGTTCGGCGGAAACAGGTCGCGGTCCCGCGGGTCGAAGACGGAGAGCCACGCGATGACCCGCACCTCCGCGAATCCGCTGACCCTCGGGACCGGCAGCACCGCGAGTTCGCCGAAGGAGGAACACGCCCCCCGCGCCACGGCCCGGAGCGTGCAGGGCGGGAAGATTGACCCAGGGTCATTCCTCCCGGGCGGGCAAGACGACCCAGGGTCATTCTTCCCGGGTTGGGGGGGGGCGAGGCAGGTGAGGTCGTAGACGACGAGGCCGCCCTCGAGGCGGACCTCGGCGCGGACCTCGGGGGAGTCGGGTTCCGCGCCGAGCTTCATCTCCACGCGGAACGGCGCGGTGGCGGGCCCGCAAACGCTGCGCGAATTCGCCTCCCGCAGGACGCCGCCGGCCCGGCCCTCGGCCGAGATGCAGAGGGTCACCTGCATCGGCCGGCCGGCCCCGTCACCGAGGAGACGGGTGACCGGCGGGTCGGGGATCATGGGTTCCTCGTCCCCCGCGAGCGCGGGCAGGAGCAGGGCGAGGACGATGACGGCGAGTCCCGGAGCGGCGCGGACCATGGTGGTCTCCTTCCGGGACGGATCGTCCCGCGCGCCGGTCATTCGGGGGTCACCTGGGGGTCACCCCGGGGTCACCGCACGGAGCGCGCCATGCTATGGTGGAATGACATGGGGATCGCGGGCGCCATCGTCATTCTCCTCGCGGGTCCGGCCGTGGTCGGCGCGCCGGAGGATCTGCTCGCCCTTCCGGAAGATACGCGGGAGTTCGCCAGGGCGGGAAGAATGACCCTGGGTCAGTCTTCCCGCCCTGGGGGCTACGGGACCAGGACGGCGCGCTTCGGGAGTCTGCCGGCGTGGGCGGCTTCGAGGACCTCGTTCGCGGCCGCGAGCGGGTGGCGTTCCACGTAGGGTTTCACGGAGATCTTGCCCTTCGCGATCCAGTCGAGCGCCTCGGGGTAGAGCACGGGGTCACAGCCCCAGATGCCGAACATCTCGGCGTCGAAGGCCATGAGGTTAGAGAGCCTCGCCTCAACCTTGTCGAGTGTGAAGCCGACGATGGCCAGCGTCCCGCCCGAGCCGAGCAGGCCGAACGCCGTCTCCTGGCCGGCCTTCGTGCCGGAGGTCTCGAAGATCTTCCAGCAGGCCTTCGGCCCTCCGACGGCTTTCACGGCACCCTTGACCTTCTCCTTCAGGTCCTTGAAGCCGACGCCCTTCACGTCGATGACCTCGTGGGCGCCCGCGGCGCGCGCCGCCTCGAGCTTCACCGGGTCCACGTCGAGGGCGAGCACCTTCGCCCCGGCGGCCTTCGCGATCTGCACGCCATGGAGGCCGATCCCTCCGACGCCGATGAAGAGCGCGAGATCCCCGGGGACCACGCCGGCGCGCTTCACCGCCTGGAACGGCGTGGTGAGGGCGTCGGCCACCACCGAAAGCTCCCACAGCTCGTGGGTGGCCAGGGCCCCCTCGGGGATGGGGCAGAGGTAGCGCGCGGGGACGGTCAGGTGGCTCGCGAAGCCCCCGTGCCGGTCGTTCCCCGGCATGACCTGGACCGGGCAGATCCGCCGCCGGCCGGCCTTGCAGAGCGCGCACTCCCCGCAGGGCAGCACCGCCGGCACGACGACCCGCTTCCCGACGAGGGAGACGTCCGCGCCCTCGCCGACGGAGAGGACCGTCCCGCTCACCTCGTGGCCGAGCACGAGGGGCGGCGCATGCCGCGTCGGCACACCCATGTAGAGGAACGAGACGTCGGTGTGGCAGACGCCGCAGCCGGCGACCTCCACGAGCGCCTCGCCGGGCCCCGGGGGGCCCGCCTCGAAGCTCTCGTTCACGAGAGGCTTCTTCGGTTCCTTCATCATCCAGGCGTTCACGGTGACCATGGGACCCTCTCCTTCCGTCAACGGTCCTTCCAGACCGGCGGGCGCTTCTCCTGAAACGCCCCGATGCCCTCCCGCACGTCCTCGAGCTTCATGAGCCGCTCGAGGAAGATCCGCTCCGCGAGCACCCGGGCCTCCTCGAAGGGCCGACCCGCGAGGCCGCGGAGCGTCCGCCTGGTGAGCCGCATGACCGCCGCGCTCGCCTTGCGGAAGTCGCCGAGGATCTCCTCCACGGCGCCGGCGAGGCCCTCCGGAGGCAAGACGCGCCGGACGAGGCCGATCTCCTTCATCTCCGCGGCGGTATACGTCCGCCCGGAGCAGTTGATCTCCACGGCCTTCGGCATCCCGACGAGCGCGGGCAGCAGCGCCACGCCCACCGGGGCGAAGAAGGCGAGGCGGATCTCCGGCTGGCCCAGCTTCGCGCGCTCCGAGGCGAGGAGCACATCCGCCATCATCGCGACCTCGAAGCCCGCCCCGAGGGCCGCGCCGTCCACCGCGATCACGAGCGGCACGTCGAGGGCCCCGAGGCCGCGGAAGAGGCGCGAGAAGCTCGCGATGAGCCGCGGCGCCTCCTCCGGGGAGTGCTCCCCGACGTCGGCGCCGGCGCTGAAGGCCTTGCCGTTCGCGGCGAGCGCCACCGCCTTCAGCGACTCGTCGGCCGCGGCCTTCTCGACCGCGGCCGACAGCTCGTCCATCATTGCGCAGGTGAGGATATTGAGCGGTGGGGCGTCGAGCGTCAGGTACGCCACCGCGTCCCGGGTCTCGTAGCGGACGGCCATGGCGGGTCTCCTACGCGGAACTACCCTTCGTCCACGTCGTGCCGGGTTTCTCCAGCGTGTAGTAGACCTTGATCTCCGGGATGTCCTCGAAGATGCGCGGGACGACCTGCACCGGCATGCCGATCCGGATCTCTTCCTCGGGAATCGTCTTCCCGAACCACGCCAGGCAGCGCCCGGTCTCCTCGAGGTCCGCGACGCCGATCACGAACGGCGCCTCGTCCTCGAAGCCCGCCGGCGCGGCGGAGATCTTCGTGAGCGTCATCACCGTGCCGCGACCGGACATCTCCATCCACTCGAAGTCGCCTGACAGGCACTTCGGGCAGTCCGCCACCGGTGGATAGGAGATCCGGCCGCAGCCCTTGCAGCGCGAGCCCATGATGCGCCCGTCCTTCAGGTGCTGCGCGAACGCGTCCACCTTGGTGGAAGGGCAGAACGAGACCTTGCCGAACCATTCGAACATGACTAGTCCCTCCGGAAGAGGTGGACGAAGCAGTACTGGCCGATGCCGCCCACGTTGTGGGTGAGGCCGACCGCGGCGTTCGGCACCTGCCGTTCGCCGCACTCCCCGCGCAACTGGCGCACGATCTCGTAGGCCATGGAGACGCCGGTGGCGCCGATGGGATGGCCCTTGGACTTGAGGCCGCCGTCGAGGTTGACCGGCGTGCTCCCCCCGATCCACGACTGACGATCGGCGGCGAACCGGCCGCCCTCGCCCTTGCCGCAGAAGCCAAGGTCCTCGTACGCCATCACCTCGGCGATCGTGAAGCAGTCGTGGACCTCGGCGACGTCCACGTCCTTCGCCGTCGTCCCGGCCATGGCGTAGGCCTGCCGCGCGGCCTCCGAAGCGGAGGGCAGCCCGGTGAGCTCCGGCCGCCGGAGGACCGACATGCTGGCCGTCGCCGCGCCGACCCCGTCGAGCCACACGACATCGGACCGCATCTTCTTCGCCTTCTCCTCCGTGGCGAGGATGACGCAGGCCGCGCCGTCGGCGTTGGCGCAGCAGTCGTAGACGAGGAGCGGGGAGGCCACCGGCTCCGAGGCCAGGGCCTTCGCCACGGTGATCTCCTTGCGAAAGAGGGCGTTGGGATTCCGGGCGCCGTAGTAGTGGTTCTTCACCGCCACCGCGGCGAGCTGCTCCCGGGTCGTGCCGAACTCGTGCATGTGCCGCTGCGCGAACATCGCGTAGTAGCCGGGGAACGTGGTCCCGAAGACCGATTCCCACTGCACCTCGCCCACGCGGCCCATGAGGGCGAGGATCTCCGGGGTGGAGAGGTCGGTCATCTTCTGGCAGCCCACGACCGCCACCACGTCGTGCAGTCCGGACCGGATCGCCATCCAGGCCGTGCGGATCGCCGCCGAACCCGAGGCGCATGCCACCTCCGTGAGCCAGACGGGGCGGGGATTGAGCCCGAGGTACTCCTGGACCACGCCGGACAGGGACCGCTGCTTCATGTACTCGGGGACCGAGCCGATCACCGAGGCATCGATCTCCTCCGGCGAGATCTTCGCGTCCTTGACGGCGGCCCGGTAGGCCTCGAAGGCCAGCTCCTGGACACTCGCGTCGCTGCGGTTGCCGAACTTCCCGTGCCCGACGCCGACGACTCCTACTCTTCTCATGGAAACCCCCTAGATGTATTGCCCGCCGTCGACCTTGACGACCTCGCCCGTCACGTGCCGCGAGAGGTCGGAGCAGAAGAACGCGACCACGTTCGCGACGTCCTCCGCGGTGGCGATCCGGCCGAGGACCGTCTCCTTCACCGCGTTGTTGAGGAAGTTCACCGGGATCGACTCGGCCATCTCCGTCATGACCATCCCCGGCGCGACGGCGTTCACGTTCACGTTGAACTTGCCCATCTCCTTGGCCAGGGCCTTGGTGAGGGCGATGTTGCCGGCCTTGCTCGCCGAGTAGTTCGTCTGGGCGAACTTGCCGCGGATCCCGTTGATCGAGGTGATGTTCACGATCTTCCCGTACCGCTGGTCCTTCATGACCCGGGCCGCCGCGCGGTTGTAGTTGAAGTAGCCCTTCAGGTTCACGTCGAGGACCTTGTCCCACTGCTCTTCCTTCATGTTCCAGATCACCCCGTCCCAGGTGATCCCGGCGTTGCAGACGAGGATGTCGAGCCGGCCGAACTCGGCCACGACCCGGTCCACGACCTCGTGTGCCTCCTTGAAGTTCGCGACGTCCGCCTTCACGGCGAGCGCCCGGCGTCCCATGGTCCGGATCTGCTCCGCCACCTTCTCGGCGGCGTCGATCCGCCCCTGGCACGTGAGCGCCACGTCGCAGCCCTGCCGGCCGAGCACGAGCGAGACTTCGGCGCCGATGCCCCGGCTGCCTCCCGTGACCAGCGCGACCCTGTTTTCGAGTCCGAAGTTCATTCGAGTTCCTCCCGGTCCCGGCGCATCGGCCGGATTTCATCGCGTCCGTACCGCACCGCCTGCATCTCGGCGAGGATCGACACGGCGATCTCGCCGGGCGCGCGGCCTCCGAGGTCGAGGCCGATCGGGGCCCGGACCCTCGCGAGCGCCGCGCGCGCCGCGTCGTCCCGGCCGGCCTCGCGGAAGAGCCGCGCCACCTTGGCGCGGCTCCCGATCATCCCGAGGTAGAGCCACGGTCTTCCGAGGCAGAGATCGAGCGCCTCGCGGTCCCGCTCGTGCCCATGGGTGACGATGACGGCGAACGTCCGCGCCGCGTTGAAAGTCACCTTCGCGACGCACTCGGCGTAGGGCCCCGCGAGACAGCCGGTCCCCGCCGGGAACGCCGCGGGATCAGGGTGGCCCTGCCGGTCGTCGAGCACGGTGATCCGATAGCCCGCGGTCTTCGCCATGACGGCCAGCGCCCGCGCCACGTGCCCCGCGCCGAAGAGCACGAGTTCCGGGCCGCCGGCGTGGACCGTCACGAAGAGCTCCGCCGTTCCGGCGCACGCCATGTCGAGGTTCTTCCCGGGCCCCGCCGTGAAGTCGAACCGCAGCCGCCGCGGCCGCCCGTCCGCGAGGGCGGCGCGCGCCGCGGCGATCGCCTCGAACTCGAGGAGCCCGCCGCCCACCGTCCCGGCTATCGAACCGTCGTCGCGGACGGCCATCGCGGCACCCATGCCGCGCGGGGCGGAGCCGGTCGTGCCGGTGACGAGGACGAGCGCCGCGCGCCGCCCCTCGCCGATGAGCTTTGCGAACTCCAGGTGGGCCTCGGGCTCGGCGCACTCCCTCGCCTCGCCGGCCGCGGCGAGGAACCGCGCGAGGTCCTCCGGGGTGTCGAGGTCATCGAGGACCGCGGGGTCGGGCACCTCCAGGGCGAGCCGGTGCTCCCGGATGAACGCGCGGAGGTTCCCGTCCGGCCCCGCCGCGGCGAGGGCGCGCACCGTCTCCCCGCAGAGGAGCACGGGGTGGCCGCCGCGCCCGGCGTGGACGGGGACGACGTCGCGGTCCCCATGCTCCGCCGTCGCCCGGCGCAGGGCGGTCACGGTGTCCGCGGAAACGGCCGGGCAGTCCACCGGCCAGAGCAGGAGCGGCCCGCCCCCCGCGGCGCGCGCCGCCGCGCGGACGGAGGTGAACCGCCCGACTTCCCACTCCGGGTTCTCGAGGGTGTCCGCACCGAGCCGCGCCGCCTCGGCGCCCACGGCCCCGGCGTCCGCGCCGGTCACCACGAGGGGGCGCGGGAAGCCCGCCGCACGGAGCGTCGCGATGATCGTCGAGAGGAACGTCCCCTCCCCGAGGGGCAGCAGCGCCTTCGGCCGGCCCATGCGCGAGGAGGCCCCGGCGGCGAGGATCGCGGCCACCGTCACTTCGCGACCTCCCGCCGGGCCCGCAGTCCGGCGAGGATCTTCTCCGGCGTGATGGGAAGCTCCTTCACCCGCACCCCGGTGGCGTCGTAGACCGCGTTGGCGATCGCGCCGATGATGGGGAGGAGCGAGCCCTCGCCGACCTCCTTCGCGCCGAACGGCCCGCGCGGTTCGAAGCTCTCCACCGCCGCGGAGTGGATCTCCGGCGCGTCGGCGATCGTGGGGATGAGGTAGTCGTGGAGGTTCGGGTTCGCGAGGTTCCCGTTCGGGCTCGCGACGGTATCCTCCATCAGGGTTTCGCCGAGCCCCATGATCATCGAGCCCTCCACCTGGGAGTGGAAGGCCACGGGGTTGATCACCGTTCCGCCGTCGGAGAAGTCCGTGACCCGGTCCACGGTCACCGCCCCGGTCCCCAGGTCCACGGTGACCTCGGCCACGGCGGTGGAGAAGCTGTAGGCGGGGGAGGTGCCCACCGTGCCGCCCTTGAAATCGCCGCCGAGGCCCTTCGGCGGAGAGTACCAGCCACGGCCCACGACCGGGCCGTCCGCGGAGAAGGCGAGCCGCGCGGCCTCGTCCCAGTCCATGGCCACGGCGGGGTGCTCGGCGACGAAGATCCGCCCGTTGCGCGCCGACAGCGCCGAGGCGTCGAGGCCGAGACGCTTCGCGGCGGCCTTGAGGACCCGCGACTTCGCGTCCGCCGCCGCCATCTTCACGGCGTTCCCGCCCATGAGGGTGACCCGGCTGGAGTAGGAGCCGAGATCGAGGGGGGCGAGCACGGAATCGCAGTCCACGAGCCAGACGCGCTCGTAGGGGATGCCCAGTTCCTCCGCGGCGATCTGGACGAGCACGGTGTCCGAGCCCTGGCCGATGTCGGCGGCGGCGATGTGGAGCGAGACGGCGCGGCCATCCTCGTGCACCCGGATGATCGCGTTGCTGTGGGGGAAGTCCGACCGGTAGATCGGATAGCCGGCGCCGGAGACGAAACCGCCGCAGCCGATGCCGATGCCCCGGCCCTTCGGGAGCTTCCCCTTCTTCTCCGCCCAGCCCGACACCTCGCGGGCCCGGCGCAGGGTCTCCTTGAACTCACAGGAGGCGATGTCGAGGCCGCTCGGCGTGCGGGTGTTCGCGTCCATCGCGTTGCGCATCCGGATCTCGACCGGATCGAGTCCGAGCTTCTCCGCGGCCATGTCGAGGAGGCTCTCGAAGGCGAAGCGTGGCTGGGGGACGCCGTGGCCGCGGAACGCGCCGCACGCGGGCAGGTTCGTGTAGACGCGGTACCCGTCGTAGCGGTAGTTCGGCATGTGGTAGAGCGTCGGGAGCATGGAACCCGCGTAGTAGGCGGTGATCACGCCGAAGCTCGTGTAGGCGCCACCCTCCAGGACGATCCTCGATCGGACCGCCGAGATTCGTCCGTCGGCCTTCACCCCCAGCTCGAGGTCCATGATCTGGCGGTGGCGGCCGCGGAAGTGGCGGACCATCTCCTCCCGCGTGTACCGCATCATCACCGGCCGGCCGGTGCGCTTCGCGAAGATCGCCGCGCAGAACTCGAGCGGCGTGGTCTCCGCCTTCACGCCGAAGCCGCCGCCCACCGCCGGCTTGATGACGCGGATCTGCCCCATGGGCATCGAAAGGACGCGCGCCATCATGTGCTGCACGTAGTGCGGGACCTGCGTGGAGGACCAGACGGTGAGTTTCCCGCCGTGGTGTTCGAATCGGGCCAGCGCGGCGTGGGGCTCGATGGGGCTCTGGTAGGTCCGGTTCCCGACGAAACGCTCCGAGAGGACGAGGGCCGAGTCCGCGAAGCCCTGCTCGACGTCGCCGAAGTGCCACTCGACGCGCGTGTTCACGTTGTTCGCGTAGCGCGGGTTCTCGGGGTGGACGAGGGGGGCGCCCTCCTTCATCGCCTCCTCGCCGTCGAAGACCGCGGGGAGTTCCTCGTACTCGACCTCGATGAGGGCGAGGGCGCGGGTCGCGGTCTCTTCGTCCACGGCGACGACGGCGGCCACCTCGTCGCCCACGTAGCGGACGCGGTCCTTCGCCAGCACGTGCTCGTCGTAGCGGGCGGGGCTCACGCCGTAGAGGATGTCGGGCACGTCCGCGCCGGTGAGGACGTCCACGACGCCGGCCAGGGCCCTGGCGCGGCTCACGTCGATCCGCTTCACGAGGCCGTGGGCGATCGGGCTGCCGAGGATCTTCCCCCAGAGCATGCCGGGGAGCCGGAGGTCGGCGGTGTACTTCGCCCGACCACAGACCTTGTCCGGGGCGTCGTACCGGGTGACCGCGTGGCTCACCACGGCGAGATCGCGCTGCTGGTCGCGCTCGGAGGGGTCGTGGGGCAGCGTGTCGAGCGGCACGTTCTCGAAGGAGCGCCAGTCCCGGAGGGCCTTGACGATCCGCGGGTAGGCGGCGCACCGGCAGAGATTCCCGGCGAGCGCCCCGCGGATCTCCGCGTCGGAAGGCTCGGGGTTCCGGTCGAGCAGACCCTTCGAGGCCATGATCATGCCCGGGGTGCAGAAGCCGCACTGGAGCGCGCCGTGCTTCACGAAGGACTTCTGGAGCGCGTGGAGTTCGCCGTCCTTCGCGAGCCCCTCGATCGTCAGCACCCTGCGCCCCTCCACGTCGGCGGCGAGGACGAGGCACGCGTTCACCGGCTGCCCGTCGAGGAGCACGGTGCAGGCGCCGCAGTCCCCGGTGCCGCAGCCCTCCTTCGTGCCGGTGAGGCCGAGGAGTTCGCGCAGCACGAAGAGGAGCGTGGCATTCGGCTTTGCCGCGACGCTCCGGGGCTCGCCGTTCACCTCGAGGTGGAGGAGGACCTCGCCGCTCATGCCCGGCTCCCTTCCGCCCGGCGGGCCGCGGCAAGGAGCGCCCGGAGGGTCAGGACCCGGACCAGTTCGCGGCGGTATCCGATCGATCCGCGGATGTCGGAGATCGGCCGGCACTCGGCGGCGGCCTCCGTCGCGGCGCGGGCGAAGGTCTCTCCGTCCGCGACCCCTCCGGTCAGGGCGGCCTCGGCGCGCGCCGCCCTAAGGGGCACCGGCGCCACGGCGCCGAGCGCCACGCGGGCCTCGCGGACCGCTCCGCCGTCGACCACGAGCCGCGCCGCCACCGCGGCCACGGCCACGGCCATGCCCTTTCGCAGGCCGAATCGCTCGTAAGCCGCGCCGGAGCCCGCCGGCGGCGGGGGGACGAGGATCGCCGCGAGGACCTCGTCGATCTCCAGCGCGTTCTGCCGCGGGCCGAGGAAGAACGTCTCGGCGGCGGTTTCCCGCGCGCCCTTCGGGCCGAGGAGCCGGAGGGTCGCGCCGGAGACCACGGCAGCGGGCGGCGTGTCGGCGCAGGGCACGGCCCCGCAGAAGTTCCCGCCGATCGTCCCCTGCCTCCGGATCTGGGCGCTGCCGACGGAGCCGGCGGCCTCCGCGAGGACCGGGGCCCATCGCCTCACGAGCGGCGAATCGGCCACTTCCCCGTGGGAAGTCATCGCGCCGATCTCGAGGCGGCCGTCCGTCTCGCGGATCCCCCGGAGCTCGGGCAGGTCGCGCAGCGAGATGAGGTGCTCGGGGCGCTCCCGGCCGCGCTTCATCTCCGGGATCGCCTCGGTCCCCCCCGCGAGGTACATGGCTCCCGCGCCGAGCCGCGCGGAGAGCGCGAGCGCCTCGGGGAGGCTCTTCGGCCGGTGGTAGGTGAAGTCTCCGAGCTGCATCCGCATCGCCCTCGCCGCACCCGGGATATCGAACGGGTGTTCGGCAGGATACCCGCGTCCCCCCGCCCGGGCAACTCTCGCCGCCCGGTGACCGGATTGGACCTCTTCGCGCTGCCCGTCCGAGGTAGGATGGAGCGATCCCGGGAGTCGACGATGCGGATGAAAGGCCTGATACTCGCCCTGCTCTGCCTCGCCGCGCCGGTCGCGGCGGGCCCGAACCTGCCGGAAGCGGCCGGCGACCTGCAGACCGCCTGCTTCGACCGGATGGCGGCCATCGACAACCTGCCCGCGCCGACGCTCGGCGAACTGAAGGAGAGCCAGGCGCTCCTCAAGATCTGGAGCCTCCTCGGTCGCTACGGGGGCACGCTCGGGAAGAAGGACCTCGCCCTTCCCGTGAAGGCGCTCGCCCTGGTGGGCCGGGCGACGGGCGAGGCCGGGATCCTCTCGTCCGCGGACGGTCTGCTGGCGGCCCTGTTCGACGGCGCGGATTCCGCGGCCCTCGACGCGACCATCGCCCGGAACGCCCTCGCCGATCCCGCCGCGCAGGCGAAGGTGCGAAAGCCGATGGACAAGGCCCTCGCCATCCTGAAGGCCATCGACGGGTCGCAGGACCGGGGGGCGCAGGCGAAGCTCGTGGCGAAGGCTGTCGCGATGTACCTCAAGTCGGAAGCCCTCGCGAAGAAACTCGCCGGCTGACCGTCGTCGCCGTCTTCGCGGCGGCTTCGTCTCCGGGAAGAGCCTGCGGGCCGGTGTTCCAATGCTGTACTCTCCCCGGATGCGCCATCTCACGTCGCTCCTCCTCCTTCTCCTCCTCGTCGCCTGCGGCTCGGTCCACGAGCGGAACGCGGTACCCGAGCCTCTCGCCCGCGAAGCCGTGATCCCCGGCATCCCCGGCGCGCGGATCCTCTTCGAGGCCGGGCGGGACGACCTCGCGTCGCTCACGGCGTTCCTGTCGAAGGAGCCGCAGGCCGCCGTGGCCGGCCGCCATCTCCACCTGCTCGCGGTCTCCGGGGGAGGCGACAACGGCGCCTTCGGCGCGGGGATCCTCTGCGGCTGGACGGAGAGGAAGGACCGCCCGGAGTTCGACATCGTGACGGGCATCAGCACGGGAGGGCTCACCGCGCCCTTCGCGTTCCTCGGCTCGACGTATGACGCGAGGCTCCGCGAGTCCTTCACGACGATCACGGCGGACGACATCTACGAGTCGCGCGGCATCTTCTCGATCCTCGGCCATCGGGATGCCGTGGCCGACTCGGAGCCGCTCGTCCGCATGATCGAGAAGGTCTTCACCGCGGAGGATCTCGTGGCGGTGGCGCGCGAGCACGCCCGGGGGCGCCGGCTCTACATCGGCACGACCTACATGGACGGCGACTGCCTCGCCATCTGGGACATGGGTGCGATCGCGGCGAGCGGCCAGCCCGGAGCGCTCGACCTGTTCCGGAAGGTCATGCTGGCCTCGGCATCGATCCCGATCGCCTTCCCGCCGGTCTACTTCGATGTCGAGGCGGGGGACCGGATCTTCGAGGAGATGCACGCCGACGGGGGCATGGCCACCCAGGTGTTCGGCGCGGGGTTCCTCGGACCCATGCTCGCCCGTCAGGGCGCCGGCCGGCAGGGGACGGTCTACGTCATCCGCAACGCCACCCTCACGCCGAAGTACGAGGCCGTGCCGGCGAGGATGGCGAGCCTCGGCGGCCGGGCGATCTCGTCGCTCATCCGGATGCAGGGGATCGGCGATCTCCTCCGCAACCATCGATTCACGTCGGAGGAGGGTGTCGGCTTCCGCCTCGCCTACATTCCCGGGGAGTTCAACGCGCCGAAGACGGGGGAATTCGACCAGAGCTACATGAACGCCCTCTTCGACTTCGCGTACGCGCGGGCCCGGACCGGCTACCCGTGGCACACGAACGTCTCGAGCCTCGGGATGGGGGACTGACTACAGGAGCGCGAGGGCGGCGAAGATCGCGGCGGCGGCGAGGAGGATCACGACGAGGATCGCCTCGCCGGGGATGGATCTCTTCCGGCCGATCCCGGTCGTGATGCGGCGCGTGCTCCTGAGCTCGCCCACGGCCGCGGTGTCCACGCGTGGCGCGGCATCGGCGATCGCCACTTTTCCGTCGAGGATCATCTCGAGATCCTGGATGAGGCGGTCCATCGACGGGTGGCGGTCGGTCTGCTTCTTCGCCATCATCTTCACGATGGCGTTGGAGAGGGCCTTCGGGACATCGGCCACGATGCCGCAGGGCGGCACGAGCGGCTCCGTGGCGGCGCGCCGCATCATCTCCTGGGGGTCCTTCCCCCGGAACGGCTCGCGGCCGCAGATCATGTGGTAGAGGGTCGCGCCGAGGGAGTACATGTCGGTGGAGGCGTCGAGCCGCTTCCCCGCGATCTGCTCCGGCGAGGCGTAGGCCGCCGTTCCCACCTGATCGCCGATCAGCAGGAACCCCTTGAGGGAACTGATGTCCTTCACGATGCCGAAGTCCGTGAGTCGCACGCGTCCGTCCCGGAAGAGGAGGACGTTGTCCGGTTTCACGTCGCGGTGCACGAGGCCTCGGGCATGGGCGGCGGACAGGCCGCGGGCGATCTGGATGGCGATCGTCACCGCCTGGCGCCAGGGCAGGCGCTTGCGTTTCGCGAGGAGCCGGTTCAGATTCGGGCCGTTCACGAACTCCATCAGGATGTAGTGGTAGCCGTCGGTGAAGCCGTACCCGTGGTGCCGGACCACGTTCTCGTGGATCACGGACCCGGTGGCCTCGGCCTCGTTGTGGAAGTCGGCGAGATGGACGGGATCCGCAGCCTTCTCGGCCTTCAGCAGCTTGAGGGCGAACCGCTCGCCGTCAGGCCCCATGGCCTCGTAGACGCGGCCCATGGAGCCCTCGCCGACGAGTTTCACGATCTCGAGACCCGCCACCGTCGTGCCGGGCGGGAGCGG
>JALOQY010000346.1 GCA_025459285.1 Planctomycetota bacterium
GGGCAAGCCCGGCAGCGCGAAGGTCGCGGCGGTGCTCGGGGAAACGGGGACGTGGCGGATCCAGTTCTTCTCCTCCGGCCCGGTGACCGCCTCGTGGTCCCTGAAGCGTCCGAAAGGCGCGGCCCTCCTCGAGGAGTGAGTCTGGCGCCGGTGGCCGGGAGTCGTCCGGGCCGGGGCCGAAGGTGCGTCAGCCCGGCGGGGTCCTCAGGCTCGCAGTCGAACGAGTTCGGCCACGGGCCTCCGACAGCTCCGCGCCACGGCCTGCAGGGCGGGCGCCGGAGGTTCTCCGGGGAGCAAGACCCCGGAGGCTCCTCACGGTGCATGATCCGGATGCCAGGAACCAGCAGGTTCGCCGTTTCGGAGCCGGCGGGAACCGCTCGCGGCCGCCCGTGGCGGAGAAGGCCGAGGAACCCCGGCTGAAGTGCAAGGAGCGCCAGACGCGGCTGATCCGGAGGGTGTTCGAGTGCGACTCGCTCACCCGTCATCGCCGTGGGAAGTGGATTCGGATCATCGCATTCCGGGGACTGATCTGGCGGAATTAGCCACCCAAAACCCGGGCCACCGGCAGATTGAAGAGGGGGAAGGGATGCGGAAGGAACAGGAGGAACGCCGTGAAGGAGACAAGTCGAACTCTGATGACGCTCATCGTGGTCGCGCTGCTCGCCGTCGTGGTTGCTCCGGCCGCCGGCGGCAAGCCGGGTCCGAGCACGCCGCCGCTCGTGGACAAGGGACTGATCTACTATTTGGCATACTTCGACCGCTACTCGATGGAGACGAACGGGACCGGGAAAACGCTGCTGCCGGTCACCGGCGTCCCGAGCCAGGGGCTTCACGACGGGGAGCGCTGGTTCCTCGACCTGAAGCCGATGGACACGGGCGACGAGTACCCCATCCGCACGACGTATCCGAGCGACCCCGTCCCGCGGCACGAGCTCTTCCTCGAAAACGAGAGCGGCACCGTGTCCGTGCAGCTGACCGAGGCCCCGGACCTCGAGCCCGCGGGCGCCACCCGAGTCGACGACGACCGGTACTACTTCTTCGCGGGACTGGCGTGGGCCGTCGAGGGATCGGAAGTGGACGGGAAGGTCTCCTACGTCGCCTGCCGCTGGGGGACAGACGCGGACGGCAACGACATCCCCGTCGAGAAGGGGTTCTACGCGGTGACCCTCGACTGGGACGCGATCCACAGCGGGAACTTCACTCCCGTCGACCCCGAGCTGATCACCGACGTGCCGGTGGACTTCATCACGAACACGACGTTTCTGTACGACCTCATGGCGATCTACGACTGGTCGCCCGACGGCACGCGGCTCGTGTACGTCCGCCCCCGCTACCCCACGAGCACGGGCGCCTACCAGCCCATCGACCTGTGGATCGCCACGGTCGGGGGCGAGGACGCAGCGCTCTTCGTGGAGGACGCCAACAACCCGAGCTGGTCCTCGACGGACCGCATCGCCTTCAACGTGAACCTGACCGGATCCTGGAACCTCGACATCAAGGCGATCGACCCCGACGGCACGGACCTCGCGACGATCGTCCCGGCGCCGGCGGGGAAGAAGGGGCAGCCGAGTGACACGAAGTCGGCGTGCGTCCCGCGCTGGTCGCCGTCGGCTACCTACCTCGTCTACTACTTCTATGATCTCGAGAAGCACACGGAAGACCTCTATCGGGTCGCCGCGGACGGGAGCGGCGTCACGAACCTGACGGCGGACATCGACTACGTCTGGTGGGAGTCTTTTTTCTGGCGGCCGTGACCGGGCGGCGCGAGCCGCGCGGAGATTCGGGAGTTCATCAGCACCGTCCCGATGGTCATCGGGCGGTCGTGGGTCCCGTTTTCGCCCGGGATCAGTGTTTCGCCGAGAGCCGGGTTCGAGAAGGCAGGTGATGAAAACGCCGTGACCGGGAGATACCCCTCTGGAGGAGTGGGGCGGGGGAAGGAGGCCAGAGATGCACGGTGCGATGAAGATCGGGAGTGGTTCGTGGGTGCGGGGGGCCGCGATGGTGCTGCTCATCGGGCTCCTGCTGTTCCTGCCGGTGGCCGCGACGGCCGGGAAACCGTCGAGCCCACCGCCGTCCGGCAAGTGGATCTACTACACGGCGGGGGGCGGCCTGTGGAAGATGGCGTCCGATGGGTCCAACATGACGTCCCTGCCCGGCACGTGGGGCTGGCGCATGAGCGACGTCCGCTACGACGACTCGTACTGGGCGGTCCGGACCGAGGTGTGCGGCCGCACCCCGGAAGGGTACCAGCGCTACAAGCTCATCGTCGGACCTGCCGAAACCTCGGGGACGCCGATCGTCCTCCTCGACGATGCAAACGTGAACCCGATCTACTATGCCCCCACCTTCCGCCCCGGCACGACGCCGCGGGTCACGTTCTCGGCCGTCGTCTGGGACGAATACGGCGCGTTTTCGGCGGGGCTCTACCAAGTGACCTTCAGCACCGACGGAGAAACGATCGGTGATCCGGAGCTCCTGTTGGCGTGCGACACGTTCGACGACTGGTTGAACCCGGACTACACCGAGACCGTTCCCCAGCTGACCCACCACGACTGGCTCGACGAGGACACGCTCGTCTACGGGGATCACGCCTACCAGTATTGGGGGAACGGGGGCAGCCTGCAGGCGCAGCTCTACATGGGGGACATCGACGACGACCCGTCGTACCACACCGCCCTGATCGCCGACGGCCAGCCCCTGATGGGGTTCGGCGTGCACTTCAACGCCGATGGATCCAAGGTCATCTACAACTGCGCCTACACCGGCATCTACGAGGTGGCGACGGGCGGGAACTCCACCCCGGTGCGGTGGGTCGCGGATTTGCAGGCCGGGCCCATCGACTGGCTCGACGACGACACGATCGTCTACCAGTCGTTCTCCTACCGGAAGAACCGGCACGACCTCTACAAGATGAAGCGGGGCGGAGGTGCGACCTGTCTGACGAAGGATGTCACCGGAGGCGCCCAGGGCTGCGGCGTCCGGTGACGAGCGGCGTCCGGCCCGGAGCAAGCGGCGCCGCCTCGCCTCGGTGAGGCGGCGCCGCCCTACGACCCACGCTCGGAGTCATCGCGCCGCTCCCGGGTTTCGCGGCAGCGAGCGCCAGGGGTACCCGCCGCCGCAGGCGGCGAGGAGGGGGAGGCCTCCGCAGGCGGCCCGCGCGAGGGCGGATCTGCCTCTCCTGCGCGGTGACAACGGGCCGCCTCAGACGGAGTCGTCGTCCCACAGGCGCATCGGAGCACGCCCCTGGGCCACCGCGAGGACATGGTCGATGGCGGCCATGTAGGTCGGCCACTTCAGGACGCGTCCGGGGCAGCTCGAGTGGGAGGTGCCCGGGTCGACCTCCGAGTGCCCGCTGATGTGGTTCCGCGTCGGCGAGAGGCCGAGTCTGCGGCAGAGCCAGACGACGAGTTCCGCTGACTTCAGGTATTGCGCCGCCGTGAGCTTCGAGTCCGTGCCGGATCGCGTATTGTGCTCGATGCCGATCGTCCAGCCGTTCGCGGGTCCGGCGTGGTGGGCGAGGTCCTTGTGCCGGACGCACTGGACCACGGTCCCGTCCCGCCCCACGACGTAGTGCGCCGCCTGGGCCTTCCAGTGGCCGCCCTGCAGGTACTTGGGTCCGCCGAAGGCGTTCTTCGCGGTGACCTCGGCCCGGTCTGTGCCGCCCTCGGTGATGTGGAGGACGATCTCCTCGATCGTGCGGGAAGTGCCGACGGTGAACCGGTCGGCATGCGCGGGAATCCACCTCGAACCCGGGAAGCCATCGCCGTTGCCACCGCTCATGATCGGGTCTCCTGTAATGTGGGTGCGACGCAGGAGCAAGATAGCAGGGCCTGCGGCCCATCGTTAATTCCTGCTGAGTCCGGTCGGCCGGCGCGCCGTCGAAAGCGGACGGATGGACGTGGTCAAAGCGAGGCGGTCGGCAACTCCGGACTGCGCGCGACCCACGCCGGGGGAGATCAGGGTCCTGGCGAGAGCATCCACGGGGGTCAGGGCGTGGAGGGGGGGCAGGCGGCAGGCGTGAGGGGTTCCTCGCCCCCGGGTGGTCCGGTCCGTGTCACCTCCGCCGGGGGCATCGCGGCTCCGCCGGCGAAGACGCCGCGGGAGGCTGGTTACCGTGCCGCACTCGTGGCGCCGGGCCGGCGGGACCGCCGGGGACGGGTCGCCGCTTCCGTCCCGCCGCCGGGTCAGGTCAGCCAGAGGGCGAACGCGAGGAGGGCGGCGAGGGCGAGGACGGCGGCGGCGACGCGAAAGCGGCGGCCCGCGGACGCCCAGGTTTCGCCCGGGAGGACGGGGCCGTCGTAGCGGGGATCGTAGTCCTCGGTCAGGTGGTCGGGGAGGTCGAGGGCGGTCTCGTCCTCGAAGGGGTTCGCGTCCCAGCCGGTCTCCCCGTCCGCGCCGCACTCCGGGCAGGCGAGGGCCCCGCGGGGGATCCGCGTGCCGCAGTGCGAACACTCATCCGGGGCGGGACGGGAGCGGCGGCCGGCCATGGCCCCATTCTCCGGGATCGCGGGCCGGCGCGCAACGACCGGGGACGGCGGGCTTCCGGACCGGACTCGGGGCGGGTAGGATGGGCGCCCGTTCGAACCGAAGGGTGGGCCATGTCCGATACCGCCGCCGACGCCGTGAACCGTCTCATGCGTGAGATCCCCTCCGTGACGCGCATGCTGGAGGCCCCGGAGGTCTCGGCCCTCGCCGACCGCTACCCCCGCGCCACCGTGCTCCGGGCCGTCCGCCAGGTGCTCGACGACCTCCGGCAGGAGGCGCTCGCCGGCCGGACCGGCCTCCTCCTCGATCCGGCGAAGCTCGCCCCCCGGGTCCTCGCGGCCATCGAGGGCGGCGTCGGCCGGGGCCTCCGGCGCGCGATCAACGCCACCGGGATCGTGGCCCACACCGGCCTCGGGCGCTCCGTTCTTCCTCCGGACGCCCTCAGGGCGCTGGCGGAGGAGGCGAAGGGCTACTGCCT
>JALOQY010000347.1 GCA_025459285.1 Planctomycetota bacterium
TGCGCTCGGCCGCTTCCCGCTGGGCCGTGGAGGTGTACTGCTGCTGCTCGGCGTACTGCGCCTGCGTGTTCTGCAGGTTCGTCTTCAGCTCCGTGATTTCACGGTTCAGCTCCGTCTCGACCTTCTCCTTCTGCAGCTTCCAGGACTCCTTCTGGCCGAGGTAGGTCGAGGAGGCGCCGAGGAAGACCACCGCGAGCACGAGGTTGATGACGACCAGGATCTTGGCGATGACACTCATGCCTGACTCCCTTCAGGATTTTCGATATGCAGAGGGTAAAGGCCGCCGAAAAGTCTCCCGATGCCCTCAGGATGAGCGGCCATTATTCGACGACCCTTCCGGGGTGTCAAGACGAAAAAGAGCGAGCCGGCGCCGGCGGAGGGCCGCCAGCCACCGGGCCGGCAGCCAGAGCAGCGCCCCGACCAGGCAAAGCCCGGCCGGCAGATCCCCGAGGAGGGTCCACGCCGAACGGCTCCCGCACAGCGGAACGGCGGCAGAGACGGTCCCCCGCACGTCGGTCCGGCGGCCCTCCACGGAGACCGCGACGCGGAGGACGCCCCGCGCATCGATGATCCCCGTCACGCCCGTGTTCGCCGCCACCACGACCGGCCGCCGGTTCTCGATCGCCCGGAAGATCGCCATCTGCGTCGCCTGCGCGGGCATCGACGTCCCCGGCCACCACCCGTAGTTCGTCAGATTGAGGATCGCGTCGGCCCCCGCCCGCACCGCGTCGCGGGCGAGGCCCGGATAGGCCACCTCGTAGCAGACGACGGGTCCGAGCACCAGGCCGGCGGCACGAAAGAGCGCGGTCCCCGAGCCCTCCGTCAGGTCGGGCACGAAGCCCGCCGATTCGCGGATGAGACGCGCCACCACGGTCACGAGCGGCTCCGGCGCGACTTTCGAAAGGGGGATGTACTCCCCGCCCGGCACGAGGTGGACCTTGTCGTAGCGGGTCAGGAGCCGCCCGTCCGAGGACATGAGCCACGCCGAGTTCCGGGGCTCACCCGCCGCCGTCCGGTGGAGCGATCCGAAGACGACCGGCCGACCGGCGGCCGCCGCCACCGCCGCGAGCCGCCGCGCGCAGAGGCGGCGCCAGGCGTCACGCTCCGGCCCCGGCTCGTCCGTCGTGCGGTAGGGGAACGTCGTCTCCGGCCAGACGACGAGCTCCACGGCCGGGTCCTTCGCGATCCCTTCCCGCGTCAGGGCCAGGTGGCGCGCCAGGATGTCGTCGGCGGTCCGGGGCGTGTCCGGGGCGACGCGCCACGCATCCTCCTTCATGAACTGCGGCACGTTGCCCTGGACGAGGAGGATCCTCGGCCCCTCCCGCTCGCGGATCGACGGCGCCCGCATCGCGCCGTAGCAGAGGAGCGCGCCGACCGCGACCGCGGCCGGAAGGAGCGCCGCGGCCGCGCGGCCCCCCCGGCGCGCCGCCGCCCGCCGGACGGTCTCCACGATCCCGGCGTTCACCAGGACGATCACCGCCGTCACGCCGTGCGCGCCGAAGAGGTCCGCCGCCTGCACCAGGCTCGTGTGCTCCGCCTGGGAGTGCGCCAGATAGAGCCAGGGAAAGCCGGTGAAGAGCCAGCCCCGGAGCCAGTCGAAGCCCACCCACACGAGGACCGTGGCGGGGGCGGCCGGGACGCGGTGCCTGAGGAGCAGGCCGAGCAGGTGGCCCGCCGGCCAGGCGAACAGCAGCGTGAGGATCAGCGCGAGGAGCACCGGCCCGGCGGGCGTCAGGATCGTCGCGAGCCACCACAGGCCAACGGTGAAGTAGCAGAGCCCGAAGGAGAAGAAGGGCCACCCCGGCCCCGACCCTTCCCGCGCCCGAAGATGCAGGAAGAGGGGCACGAGGCAGACGAAGGCGAGGAGCGTGATCCCCGGCGAAGGGAACGCGAGCGCCCCGAGGAGGCCGGAAATCGCTCCGGCCGCGATGCCGCGAAGGGTGGTACGCACCCCGCGTAAGATAGCCCCGCCGGCCTCGAACGCGGCCAAAAAGGCGGATGCGGGCCGTGCTCCGCCACCAATGTGGGCCTTTCTCCCGACAACTGCTATGATGCGTGACTTCGAGGAGGTCACCGTCATGGTCCAGACGATCCAGGGCTCCTACCACGGGAAGGGGCTGCGCTTCGGCATCGTCCTCTCCCGCTTCAACGAATTCGTCGCCGGCCGTCTGCTCGAGGGGGCCCTCGACGCTCTCCGGCGCCACGAGGTCGAAGACTCGGACATCACGGTGGTCCGGGTCCCCGGCTCATGGGAAATCCCCCTCGCCGCGAAACGGCTCGCGGAGAGCGGGAACCACGACGCGGTGCTCTGCCTCGGCGTCCTGATCCGCGGACAGACCCCCCACTTCGACTACATCGCCGCCGAGGCCGCCAAGGGCGTCGCCCACGCCTCCATGGAGACCGGAGTGCCCCTCCTGTTCGGGATCGTGACCGCCGAGAACCTGGAGCAGGCCATCGACCGGGCCGGCGCCAAGTCCGGGAACAAGGGCTTCGACGCCGCGCTCGCCGGGCTGGAGATGGCCAATCTCCTCCGGCAACTGCCCGGCGCCGCCGGTTGACTCCATGCGCCGCCGAACCCGGGCCCGCGAACTGGCCCTGCAGATCCTCTACCAGGTGGATGTGCGGGGGCCGGAGATCCTCGAGGATCTCGACTCCCTTCTCGCCGCCGTGGAGGCGCCCGACGAGGTGCGGCAGTTCGCCCGTGACCTCGTCACCGGCACCTGCGGGAGCCGCGAAGAGGCCGACCGCCTCATATCCGAGGTCGCCGAACACTGGGACATCGGCCGCATGGCCATCGTGGACCGCAACGTGCTGCGCCTCGCCGTCCACGAGATGCTCCACTGCCGGGACGTCCCGGTGAAGGTGGCGATCAACGAGGCCATCGAGCTCGGCAAGCGGTACTCCACCGGCAACTCCGGGGCGTTCATCAACGGCATCCTGGACCGCATCCGGACACTGCTTCCAGAGAAAGGCGGGGACTGACGCATGGGCCTGAAGCGCCTGGCGGCCGGACTTCTGAAGACGAGCCGAAGGCTCACCGGGCGGATCCGCGACGTGGTGACCGGACGCAAGCTGACTCCCGGCACCTTCGACGAACTGGAGGAAGTGCTCATCTCGTCGGACGTCGGCGTCTCGGCCACCGCCAAGATCCTCGACCGCCTCCGAACCGCGTGGGAAGACCGGAAGATCGCCGACGGCGACGAGGTCATCCCGTACCTGAAGCAGAGCTTGAAGGAGATGCTCCGGAGCGACGGCGCGGGCATCCGCTGGGCCGCGAAGCCCCCCACCGTCATCCTCGTGGCGGGCGTCAACGGCTCCGGCAAGACGACCTCCATCGCCAAGCTCGCCCACCACTACACCGCCGAGAAGAAGAAGGTCATCCTCGCCGCCGCCGACACGTTCCGCGCGGCGGCCGTGGAACAGCTCACGATCTGGGCCGAGCGCATCGGCGTCCCCATCGTGAAGCAGCAGAGCGGCGCGGATCCCGCGGCGGTGGCCTTCGACGCCGTGGAGGCCGCGGTCTCCCGGAAGGCCGACATCCTCATCGTGGACACCGCCGGCCGGCTCCACACCCAGGAGCACCTCATGCGCGAACTGGAGAAGGTGAACCGCGTGCTCGGGAAGCGCGTGGCCGGCGCCCCCCACGAGTGCATCCTCGTGCTCGACGCCACCACCGGCCAGAACGCCATCCAGCAGGTGAAGATGTTCCGGCAGATCCTGCCCCTCACCGGCCTCTTCCTCGCCAAGCTCGACGGCTCCGCCAAGGGCGGCTCGGTCATCGCCATCCGCGACGAGGTCGACATCCCCGTCAAGTTCATCGGCGTCGGCGAAACACCGGAGGACGTGGAGCCCTTCGATCCCGACGAGTTCGTGGAGGCGCTCTTCTCGTGACGTCGCCGGGGGACGACCGCGCGGTCCGGAAGATCCTCCTCGCCGCCCTCGTGCTCGTCCCTCTCCTCCCGGACTTCGGTCTCTTCACGAACGCCGACTCCCCGAAGTGGACCCTCCTTTCGCTCCTCGCCGTCCCGGCCCTCTTCATCGTGGCGCGCCGCGCCGTCCGGAGCCGCGAGAAGGTCCGCATCGCCCTCGGGGACCACCTGGCACTCCTCGCCGCCCTCGTCATCATCGCCATCCTCGTCGCCCCCCGCGCCCCGGACGCCCGCGCCACTCTGCGGGCATGGACGGGGATCGGCACGCTCGCGGCCCTCGGGCTCCTCGCCGCCCGCTACCTCCGTGACGACCCCTGGGCGGGCCGCGCCGCCCGGGCCTTCGTCCTCGCCGCCGCCGCGGCCTCGGTGATCGGCCTCGCCCAGGCCCTCCTCTTCGACACCGTCCCCGCCTCCACGTTCGGCAACCCGTCCTTCGCCGCCGAGTTCATCGCGCCGGCCGCTCTGCTCCTGCCCGTCCTGTGGGCCGCAGGCCACCGGGCCCTCGCGCTCGGGGCGGCGCCGCTCCTCCTCGGCTTCCTCGTCGTGGCCCGAAGTCGCGCCGACTGGCTCGGACTGGCCGCCGGCATCCTGACCCTGGCTCTTCTCGCGATCCTGCCCCGCCTCCGGCGCGCCGCCCCGCTCCTCCCCCTCGCCGTGGGGATCCTCGGCCTCGCGGTCGCCCTCCCCTACGTCTTCCGCGCGCTCCCCGTCCCGCTCCTCGGCCGCAGCGACACGGTAGAGATCCGCGCCCACGTCCGGGAATCCGCCTTCCGGATGGCCCTCGACCATTCGTTCCTCGGCGTGGGCCTCGAGGGCTTCCGGGCGCACTATCCCGCGTACCGGAACCCCCGGGAGGCGGAGCTCTCGCTGCGCCGGCAGGTGAGCTTCCCCCACAACCTCCCGGCCCAGGTCGCCGCCGAGACCGGATTCGCCGGACTTCTCGTCCTCGGCCTCGTGCTCCTCGTGCCGCTCTGGTCCGGGCTCTTCGCGGCCCACCGGAAGCCCGAGGACGCCGTCTGTC